>NZ_JBSFGJ010000214.1:0-15854 GCF_053596515.1 Nonomuraea sp. NPDC001684 | reverse complement strand
GCCGGTCCAGGCCGCACAGCAGGCGCAGCAGCGTGGACTTGCCGGAGCCGGACTCGCCGACGATGCCGAACCGCTCGCCGCGGCGGACGGTCAGCGACACCTCCCGCAGGGCGTGGACGGGCGCGCCCGGCCTGGTGAGCGAGGTGCGCGGGCGGTGGTAGACGCGGCTGAGACGGCGCGCCTCGATCAACGCGTCGCCAGAGGGCTCATTCGGTGGGGTGCCAGCATGCGTGGGCATGGCCGTCTCCTGTCAGCGCCGGCGGGGTCTCGCACCGCGGGGTGGCGTGCGGGCAGCGGTTGCGGAACACGCAGCCCTCGGGGAAGGCGCCCGCGGGCGGCACGCTGCCCTTGATGGTCGGGAGCCTGGTGCCGCGCGGCGTGAGCCGGGAGGCGGCCAGCAGGCCCTCGGTGTACCGGTGGCGGGGGCGGGTGAAGACCTCGCGGATGGGCCCGGTCTCGACGACGCGGCCGCCGTACATGACGATCACCCGCTCGCAGACGGAGGCCACCACCGCCAGGTCGTGGGTGATGAACAGCAGCGCGGGGGCGACCTCGGCGATCAGCTCCAGCATCTGCTTCTGCACGGTGACGTCGAGCGCGGTGGTCGGCTCGTCGCAGACGAGCAGCCCCGGCTCGTTGGCCAGGGCGATGGCGAGCATGACGCGCTGCCGCTGGCCGCCGGAGAGCTGGTGGGGGTAGGCGCGGGCGATCTGCCCGGGTTCGGGGAGCCGGACGCGGTCCAGCAGCGCGAGCGCGCGCCGCCCGGCCTCGGCGCGGGTGACGCCGTGCAGGGTCATGGCCTCGGCGACCTGCGCGCCGACGCGCATGAGGGGGTTGAGCGCGGTCATCGGCTCCTGGAAGACCATGGACAACTCGCGCCCGCGCAGGTCCTTCAGCCGCTTCTCGGGCACGCCGACCAGGTCGCGTCCCCCGAGCCTGGCCGTGCCGGCGGCGGTGACGCCCTCGGGCAGCAGGCCCATGAGCGACAGCGCGGTCAGCGACTTGCCTGACCCGGACTCGCCGATCAGCCCGACCCGCTCGCCGGGCCCGATCGCGAACGACACGTCGTGCACGAGCCCCACCGCGCCGGCCCGTACGGAAAGCTTCTCAACCGTCAGCACGGACCCTCCTGAGCTTCGGATCGAGGTGGTCGCGCAGCCCGTCGCCGAGCAGGTTGAACCCGAGGACGGCGAGCGCGATCGCCAGGCCCGGCCACAGCGCGAGGCGCGGGGTGGAGAACAGCAGCTCCTGCGACTCCTGCAACATCCGCCCCCAGGACGGGGTCGGCGGCCGGGTGCCGAACCCGAGGAACGACAGCGCCGCCTCGGCCAGGATCGCGATCGCGAACGACACCGACGCCTGCACGATCAGCACGGACCCGATGTTCGGCAGCACGTGCCGCACGGCGATCGCGCCACGGCGGCGGCCCGCGGCGCGCGCGGCCAGGATGTAGTCGGTCACCATGACCTGGAGCGTCGCGGCGCGGGCCACCCGTGCGAACGCGGGCACGGTGGCCACGCCGATCGCGATCATCGCGGTGAGCGTGCCGGCTCCGTAGACCGCGCCCAGCATGACGGCCAGCAGCAGCGCGGGGAAGGCGAACACCAGGTCGTTGACCCGCATGATCAGCTCCGACAGCCAGCCGCGCGGCGTCATCCCGGCGACCACGCCGAGCGGCACGCCGAGGACGGCGGCGATGCCGACAGCCACCACGCCGACGTAGAGGGTGGTGCGCGCGCCGACCATGAGCTGGCTGAGGGTGTCGCGGCCGAACTTGTCGGCGCCGAGCAGGTAGCCGCCGCCGGGGTCGCGCAGCTTGCGGGCGGCGTCGACGAGGGTCGGGTCGTGCGGCGTCCAGACGAACGAGACCAGCGCGGCCAGCGTCACCAGCCCGACCAGCGCGCCGCCGGTCAGCAGCGCGGCGTTCGCCCGGCCCTTCATCGCAGCCTCGGGTCGAGCAGGCGGTAGGCGACGTCCACCACGAAGTTGATCAGCAGGACCGCGGCCACCAGCACCATCACCACACCCTGGACGAGCAGCAGGTCGCGCCCGGCGACGCCGTTGAGCAGCAGGTCGCCGAGCCCGGGCAGCACGAAGACCCGCTCGACCACGACCGCCCCGACCAGCAGGGTGGCCAGTTGCAGGCCGAGCACGGTGACCACGGGGATCGAGGCGTTGCGCAGGCCGTGCCGCCACAGGGCGCCGGTGCTGCCGCGGCCCTTGGCGCGGGCGGTGCGCAGGTAGTCCTCGCGCATGACGTCGAGGACGGCGCTGCGCACGTAGCGGGTGAGCACGGCGCCCTGGACGAGCCCGAGCGACAACCACGGCAGCAGCAGCGAGCGCAGCCACTCCTGCGGGCTGTCGGCGATCGGGACGTACCCGCCAGAGGGCAGGGCCTGGGCCTTCACCGCGAACACGAACACCAGCAGGATGCCCGCCAGGAAGGCGGGGACGGCGATGCCGAGCTGGCTGACCGCGCTGATCGCCGCGCCTAGCGGGTTGCGGTGGTGCACGGCGGCGAACGTGCCGAGCGGCACCGCGACGGCCAGCGCCAGCACCATGCCGCCGAGCACCAGCACGGCCGTCACGCCGAGCCGCTCGCCGATCTGCGGGCCGATGGGCGAGCTGGTGACGTAGGAGACGCCGAAGTCGCCGTGGGCCAGCCCGCCGATCCAGTCGAGGAACTGCACGGCCGGCGGGCGGTCGGTGCCGAACTGCCGGCGCAGCGCGGCGACCGCGTCGGGGGTGACGTTGACGCCGAGCGCGATCTCGGCCGGGTCGCCGGGCAGCAGCGCCATGAACGCGA
This sequence comes from Nonomuraea sp. NPDC001684, assembly GCF_053596515.1. Taxonomy (NCBI): domain Bacteria; kingdom Bacillati; phylum Actinomycetota; class Actinomycetes; order Streptosporangiales; family Streptosporangiaceae; genus Nonomuraea; species Nonomuraea sp. NPDC001684. Next base: position 13,048 of record NZ_JBSFGJ010000214.1, on the reverse strand, counting down.
ACACCGCGACGGCGGCGACGGCGGCGCTCACGATCAGCACCGCCAGCCGTTTGAGCAGGTAGAGCGTCACTGCTTGGCGAGACCGGTGAAGTCGAAGGACTCCGCGATGGCGTTCTTCGGCAGCCCGGTGACGCCCTTCTTCGCCACGATCAGGTTGGGGAACAGGAACAGCCAGTCGGCGGCGGCGTCGTCGGAGAGCAGCTTGGCGGCCTTCTTCAGGTCGTCGGTCTGCTGCTGCTCGGTGCCGGCGTCGGCGGAGGCGAGGAGTTTGCCGAACTCGGGGTTGTCGTAGTGGAAGTAATACGATTTATCGGCAAAAATCCCCATGTCGCGGGGCTCGACGTGGTTGATGATGGACAGGTCGTAGTCGCCCTGCTTGAACACCACGTCCAGCCAGCGGGCCGGGAACTCCAGCGGCTCGATGTCGGCCGTGATGCCCACCTGGGCCAGCTGCGACTTCACGACCTGCGCGCCGGCCACCGCGTACGGCAGGTTGGGGATGCGCATCTTGACCGTCAGCGTCCTGCCGCCCAGCAGTTCCTTGGCCTTGGCCGGGTCGTGGGGGTAGTCGCCGGTGCGGTCCTCGTACCAGGGGTCGGTGGGCGGCACCATAGAGCCGATGAGCTGGCCGCGCCCGGCCCACGCGGTGTCCAGCAGCGCCTTGTGGTCGATGGCGTACCGGACGGCCTGGCGGGCCTTGACGTCGTCGAACGGCGGCCGGGCGTTGTTCATGGACAGCACGACCTCGCCGTTGGTGGTGCCCTCGACCGTCTGGAACCGCTTCGGATCGGCGAACTGCTGCAGCGACTCGGGCGCCTGCACGGCGGAGATGACGTCGATGCCGCCGGTCAGCAACGCGTTGTTCATCGCCGTGGCGTCCTTGAAGTACTTCAGCGTGATCGCCGACAGCGCCGGCTTGGCGCCCCAGTAGGAGGGGTTGGCGGCGAGCTGGATCGACTCGCCGCGCTTCCACGCCCCCAGCGTGTACGGCCCGGTGCCGACGGGCTTGTTGGCCAGATCGGCCACGCCGGTGCGGCTGAACATGGCGCCGAGGCGGGTGGCCAGGGCGTAGAGGAAGCCGTTGCTCGGCCGCTTGAGGGTGACGACGGCGGTGGCGTCGTCGGTCTTGGCGACCTTGTCGATGACGTCGAGCTGGGCCTTGATCTTGAGCTTCCAGTCGCTCCTGACCCGGTCGAGCGAGAACACCACGTCGTCGGCCGTGAACGGCGCCCCGCTGCTGAACGTGACGCCCTTGCGCAGGGTGAAGGTGTAGGTCTTCCGGTCGTCGGAGACCGACCACTTCTCGGCCAGCAGCGGCTTGATCGCGCCGTCCTGGTCGAGCTTGACCAGGCCCTCGTAGACGTTGACCAGCAACGCCTGCGGGATGGCCGCGCCCTCGGTGGCGGTGAAGTCGAGGTTGGCCGGCTCGGCCACGAACCCTACGGACAGGGACTGGGCCTTGGGGGTGCCCGCGGTGCCGGAACCGCCCGAGCCGGAGCCGCCGCCACAGGCGGCTGTGACCAGCAGGAGACCGCCCACGGCGATCCAGATTCCGATTCGCCTCATGTCTTACAGCCTCCTGGCTAGTGCACTGGTCTGACCAGTAGGCTACGCACATTGCCAGTCCGTGACGGCTCGGGTCAAGGGGGCTTCCGATGGGTGCACGGTTCGAGCCGGTGCGGGCCGTACGCGCTTACGAGCGGGTCGTGGAACAGGTCGAGGAGGCCATCGAGAGCGGGGCCCTCGGGCCGGGGGCGCGGCTGCCGAGCGAGCGCGAGCTGATGGTGCAGTTCTCCGTCGGGCGCTCCACGGTGCGGGAGGCGCTGCGCGTGCTCCAGGCGCGCGGCCTGGTGCGGTCCCGGCCGGGCGATCCCAACGGCGCGGAGGTGCTGCCGTTCTCCCCCGCCGCCTTACACAAGTCGATGACCACGCTGGCGCGGGTGGCCGAGCTGTCGCTCGCCGAGCTGGTGCAGTTCAGGATGGTGCTCGACTCCTCGGCCGTGCTGCTGGCCGCGCGGCTGCGCACCGAGGAGCAGCTCGCCGAGATGGAGGCGGCCATCGCCGACATGCGCGCCGCCATGCGCGCCGCCGCGCCCGCCGCCACGGCGTCCGCCTCCGCCTCCGCGTCCGCGTCCGCGTCCGACCACGACGCCTTCAGCGCCGCCGACGTGGCCTTCCATGACGTCGTCGTGGCGGCCAGCGGCAACACGCTGATCCAGGTCTGCACCGACGTGGTCCGCTCGGTCGTGCTGGGGCTGATCGCCGGGAAGATCGCCGACGCGCCCGACCGCGAGTCGCTGATGCGGCGCAGCATCCGGCACCACGAGGAGGTGCTGGCCGCCGTGCGCGCCGGCGACGGGGCCTCGGCCGCGCGCCTGCTGCGCCGGTCCATGTACGACTACTACGCCGTCCACCTGCCCGACGCCGAGCGGCCCGCCCTGCGCGCCCTCCTGGAGTGACGCCCGCCACAGGGTGTTATGTTGCACGCGTGTCACGCGAGGACGGGGACGGGGTGGCGGAGGCGTTCCTGCGCGCGCCGCGCCGCTACACCAGCCACCAGGTGGCCCACATGGCCGGGGTCCCGGTCTACCGGGCGCGCCGGTTGTGGCGGGCGCTGGGGTTCGCCAACGTGGCCGACGACGCGGTCGAGTTCACCGACTCCGACGTCGAGGCGCTGCGCACCATGCTCTCGATGGTCAGCTCCGGCGCCTACGACGAGGAGCACATGCTGCTGATGGCCCGCTCGATCGGGCGGGCGACGGCCCGGCTCGCCGAGTCGCAGGCCGAGCTGGGCGCCGAGGCGCTCGACCAGGCGGGCGTGCCGCTGGCCGAACGCCCGCGGGCCTGGCGGCGGCGGGCCGAGCGGGTGGTGCCCGACCTGGCGCGGCTGCTGGTCTACGCCTGGCAGCGGCAGCTCGCCGCCGCCGCCGGCCGGCTGGCCGACCAGGACATGAGCGCCGTGCGCATGGCGGTGGGGTTCGCCGACCTGGTGGCCTTCACCCGGCTCAGCCGGCAGATCACGGCGACCGAGCTGGCCCGGCTGGTCGACAGGTTCGAGGGCCGCTCGGCCGACGTGGTCACGTCCTCGGGCGGGCGGGTGGTCAAGACGCTCGGCGACTCGGTGCTGTTCGTGGCCGACAAGTCGCACGTGGCGGCCGAGATCGCGCTGCGCCTGGTGGAGACCCACCGCGGCCGGGACATGCCCGAGCTGCGGGTGGGCCTGGCCGCCGGGCCGGTGATCTGGCGCATGGGCGACGTGTTCGGCACCACCGTCAACCTGGCCAGCCGGCTCACCGCGCTCTCCCTGCCGGGAACGATCCTGGCCGACCCCGAGATGGCCGAGGAACTGGAGGGCGACCGCGCCTTCCTGCTGCGCGCGGTCGACCGGCTGTCGGTGCGCGGGCTCGGCGAGCTGGCGCCCTTCACGATCATGCGCGCGGGGGCCGGCGGACAGGACATGCTGGACGCATGATCGTACGAGCGGTGGTCGAGGGCAGGCCGGTGGGCGCCGACGCGCGCTTCGCGCTGGAGGCCCGCTACGGGCACTTCACCGCCATGCAGGTCAGAGATCGGCGCACCCGCGGCCTGGCCCTGCACCTGGAGCGGCTGGCGGCGGCCAACCTGGAGCTGTTCGGCGCCCGGCTCGACCCTGAGGCGGTGCTCGGCGCGATCCGGGCCGTGCTCGGCGACGACCTGCGCGACGCGGGCGTGCGGGTCTACGTGGTCGAGCACGACGGCCGCCCGCGCGTCGTGGCCACCGCCGCCCCGCCCACCGAGGTCTCCAGCCGCCCGCAGCGCGTCGCGGCGGTCGTCTACCAGCGTTACCTGCCGCACATCAAGAAGGCGGCCGGCTTCGCCCAGGCGCACCTGCGGCGGACCGTCGCGCCCCTGGGCTTCGACGAGGCGCTGCTGACCACCGCCGACGGCCTGATCAGCGAGGGCGCGATCACGAACGTCGGCTGCTGGTCCGGCGGGCGCCTGGTGTGGCCGGACGCGCCGATGCTGCGCGGCACCGCCATGGGCCTGCTGGAGGGCATCGACGTGCCCCAGGAGCGCCGCCCGCTGCGGGTCGCCGACCTGCCGGGCTTCGACCTGGTGTTCCTGTGCAACTCCCACGGCGTGGTCCCGGTCGGCGAGGTCGACGGCGTCCCGCTGCGGCAGGACGGCCCGACGCTGGCCCGGCTGCTCTCCTGCTACGACGCCGTCCCGTGGGACCCGCTGGATTGATCCCGGGGCGTGCGGCGTTGCACGCAGGCGTGACCCTGTACTCGATTCTCGACCGTTCGCTCCTGCGCCGGGGCTCCGACGCGGCCACCGCGCTGCGGGACACCGTCGCGTTCGCCCGGCAGGCCGAGGAGCTGGGCTACCACCGGTTCTGGGTGGCCGAGCACCACAGCGTGCCCGGCGTGGCGGGGGCGGCGCCGACCGTGCTGGCCGCGGCCGTCGCGGCGGCGACCGGGCGGATCCGGGTGGGCACCGGCGGCGTGATGCTGCCCAACCACCGGCCGCTGGTGGTGGCCGAGCAGTTCGGCGTGCTGGAGTCGCTGCACCCGGGGCGGATCGACATGGGGCTCGGGCGTTCGGTGGGGTTCACGGGCGGCGTCCGGCGGGCGCTCGGCCACGGCAAGGAGGCCGCGGACGGGTTCGGCGACCAGGTCGGCGAGTTGCTGGGGTACTTCACCGGCGGGCAGCGGGCGCATCCGGGCGTGCACGCCGTCCCGGCCGAGGGGCTGCGTCCGCAGGTGTTCGTGCTGGCCATGGGGTCGGGGGCGGATCTGGCGGCGGAGCTCGGGCTGCCCATGGTGATCGGCGCCGGGCCGCGGGCGGTGGAGGCGGCGGCGCGCTACCGGGCGGGGTTCCGGCCCTCGGAGTGGGCGGCGCGGCCGTACGTGATGGCGGCGGTCAGCGTCGCGGTCGGGGCGACCCGCGAGGAGGCGGCGCAGCTCCAGCTGCCGGAGGCGTGGTCCACGGCGCGCTCGCGCACCAGCGGCGCGTTCCCGCCGCTGGTGCCGGCCGAGGAGATCGCCCGGCTGGAGCTGACCGGGCGGGAGCGGGCGCTGCTGGCGGAGGCGCTGAAGGGGCAGATCCACGGCACCGCGCCGGAGGTGGCGGTCGCGCTGGGCTCACTGGTGGCGGACACCGGCGCCGACGAGGTGCTGGTCACGATGAACACCTACGACCTGGAGCGGCGGCTGGAGTCGTACCGGCGACTGGCCGTTCTGGTTTGATCGCCAATTCCACCGCATTTTGTTGGCAAATGCCCCCATTGCGCGCGCCAATTCGGTTCCGGTAATTACCGGATGTCACCCCTGTTCCATCCGGGCAACACCCATACCTAGGGGGTTCAATGGCGCGCACCCGAATCATCGGAATCGCTGCCGCACTTCTCTTACTGCCCACGCTGACCGCGATACCCGCGTCGGCCGAGTCCCCGCAGGCGGCCGCCACGGCCGCGCCGCCGAGCGACGTCAAGGAGCTCACCCGCAAGGACTTCACCCTCGACGGCAAGCCCGTCAAGGTCCCCGCGAAATACGAGGCCCGCAAGGCCACGGCCAAGGCCGCCGCCGAGACGCCGCCGGTCGGCACCGTACGGCAGTGGCTGGCCACGGACGACTACAACGGCCGCCTGTACCGCAAGGACTACACGCTGCGCGGCGTCGGCGACAAGATCGAGGTCTGGGTCGCCAACGACCTGGCCTTCCCGGCCGGCGACTGCCGGATGCAGGTGCCCGGGACGACGGAGATCACCGACGCCCAGGTCACGAACCTGGTGCAGCAGTTCGACACGAACATGTACCCGAAGGAGACCGCGACCTTCAGCACGCCGCCGGACCGGGACGGCACGAACGCCGTGCTCGGCCCCGACGCCAACGGCAACGGCGGCGTCTACACCGGCGCCGGCGACCGCACGGTGACGCTGATCGACAACGTCCGGGACGACAACTACTACACCTTCCCGGCCGCGACCACGTACATCGCGGGCTTCTTCTCCTCCCAGTACAACGAGCTGCTCGACCGCAACGTGATGACGATCGACGCGTTCGACTGGCTGCACAGGACCGGCGCGAACCCGCCGGACAACCCGACCTCCGACGTGTGCACCTCGCGCTCGGCCCGGCCCTTCCAGTACGAGGGCGTCTTCGCCCACGAGTGGCAGCACCTGCTGCACTACTACACCGACCCGCTTGAGACCACCTGGATGAACGAGGGCCTGTCGGACTTCGCGATCTCGGTGACGGGTTACGGCAACCCCAAGGCGACGGTGTTCGAGAAGGGCTTCGACAACCACATCAACTGCTTCCAGGGCTTCGGCATCGTCCAGACGCCGTACAACCCGAACCCGCGCAACTGCGGCGGCCCGCAGAACTCGCTCAACCTGTGGGGCGACGGCGGCAACCCGGACGCGGTGCTGGCCGACTACGGCAACGCGTACTCGTTCATGTTGTTCCTGTACGACCGGTACGGCGCGGACTTCCTGTCCAAGCTGCACCGTGACGGCTCCCTGCAGGGCCTGGCCAGCGTCAAGGCGGCGCTCGGCAGCACGGACCTGTACCAGGTGCTGCACGACTACCAGACGATGGTGCTGGTGGACAAGGTCGTGGGCAGCCGCGGCGTGGTGCTGGGCGTGCCGAAGAAGCGGGTGACGACCGCGAGCCTGAACTCCACGGTCAACCTCGCCAACCCGGCCGCGTACAACACTCCGGGGGCGGCCCCGAACGGCGCCGACTACGTGCAGATCCGCAAGCCGGGCGGCGCGGCGCCCACCTCGCTGTCCTTCCAGGGCGCCAAGACGCTGCCGCCGATCCCGCTGGCCTGGACCGTCGTCTCCGACGACCCCGACCGCGCGGGCAACCCGGTGCTGTGGTCGGGCAACGCCAGCAACCTCAACGTCGCCGCGGTGACCAAGGTGACGGTCCCGGCCGCCGACCCGACGCTGCGCTTCCTCGCCAAGTACGGCGCGGAGTCCGGCTTCGACTACGGCTACGTGATCGTCTCCGCTGACGGCGGCAAGACCTACACCGCGATCCCCGGTGACAAGACGGTGGCCGGCCCGCTCGGCCCGGCCGTCAACGGCACCACCACCGGGTTCCAGCCGCACACCTACAGCCTGTCCGCCTACGCGGGCAAGGAGATCCTCGTCGGCTTCCAGTACGTCAGCGACGGCGGGGTCAACGAGGGCGGCTGGAAGATCGACGACGTCACGGTGGGCGCGACGGCGGTGAGCGACGGGGCCGGCCTGGAGCCGTTCGACTCCCCGACCGAGATCTCCCCGACGCCGGTCAGCAACTGGAACGTGCGTCTGGTCGGCCTGGACGAGCGGCACTCGGTGGTGCTGCAGGCCCAGTTCGACGGCAAGGGCTCGATCAGCCTCAACCGGCTGCAGCTCGCGCCGTTCGCGGTCTTCCCGTCGGTGGTCGCGATCGTGGCCTATGACGAGCCGACCGAGCAGGTCCAGCAGTACGCGCCGTACACGCTGAAGGTCAACGGCGTCACCCAGCCAGGGTGACCCCGAGGAGGCGTCCGCCGGGGGTCGGCGGGCGCCTCCTTCGTCGGGTACGATCGCCGAACATCATTCGGCATGGGGGTGCCCAGCATGACCACGCGCCAGCACACGATCGGCGACCTCCTGCGGCGCTCGGCCGCCAGGTTCCCCGCCAAGACCGCCGTGATCTACGGCAACGTCCGCCAGAGCTACGCCGATCTCGACCTGGAGGTCAACCGCACGGCCAACGCGCTGGCGGCGCGCGGCGTGGCCAAGGGCGACCGGTTCGCCCTGTTCAGCCATAACAACCATGCCTTCGTGGTGGCCTACTTCGCGCTGGCCCGGCTGGGCGCGATCTCCGTGCCGATCAACTTCATGCTCGGGCCACGCGAGGTGGCCTACATCCTGGAGCACTCCGGCGCGACGGGGATGCTGGCGGAGGAGGCGCTGCTGCCGGTGGCCGAGGCCGCGGCCGGGCCCGCCGTGCGGGTGCGCGGCGTGATCGGCGCGGCCGAGGGCTGGGAGTCCTTCTCCACCTGGCGCGGCGACGACGCCGAGCCGCAGGTGGAGATCGCCGCCGACGACCCGATCCAGCTCATGTACACCAGCGGCACCGAGTCCCGGCCCAAGGGCGCCACGCTGTCCAGCGGGAGCCTGCTGGCCCAGTACGTGAGCTGCGTCGTCGACGGCGAGATGAGCTCCGACGATGTCGAGGTGCACGCGCTGCCCCTCTACCACTGCGCCCAGCTCCACTGCTTCCTGACGCCCGGCATCTACCTGGGCGCCACCAACCTCATCCTGCCGGGCGCCGACCCGGCCTCGATCCTGGCCACCATCGAGGGCGAGCGCGCGACCAAGCTGTTCTGCCCGCCCACGGTGTGGATCGCCCTGCTGCGCCACCCCGACTTCGACCGCCGTGACCTGTCCTCGCTGCGCAAGGGCTACTACGGCGCCTCGATCATGCCGGTCGAGGTGCTGAAGGAGATCTCGGCCCGGCTGCCGGACGTGCGCCTGTTCAACTTCTACGGCCAGACCGAGATGGCGCCGCTGGCCACCATCCTGCGGCCCGAGGAGCAGCTGACCCGGCTGGGCTCGGCCGGGCGACCCGCGCTCAACGTCGAGACCAGGATCGTCGACGACGAGGACCGGCCGGTGGCGCCGGGCGTGGTCGGCGAGATCGTCCACCGCAGCCCGCACGCCATGCTCGGCTACTGGAACGACCCCGACAAGACCGCCGAGGCGTTCCGCGGCGGCTGGTTCCACAGCGGCGACCTCGGCGTCATGGACGCCGACGGCTACCTGTCGGTGGTCGACCGGAAGAAGGACATGATCAAGTCCGGCGGCGAGAACGTGGCGAGCCGCGAGGTGGAGGAGGTCATCTACCAGCATCCGGCGGTCGCCGAGGCGGCCGTGTTCGGCGTCCCGGACGAGCGGTGGATCGAGGCGGTGACGGCCGCCGTGGTGCTGCGCGAGGGCGCGGGGCTGACCGCCGCCGAGCTGAACGCGTTCCTGCGCGAGCGGCTGGCCTCCTTCAAGACGCCCAAGAACGTGGTGTTCGTGGACGCGCTGCCGAAGAACGCCTCCGGCAAGGTGCTCAAACGCGAACTGCGCGACGCCTTCTGAGAGCCCGCGCCGGTCACTTGCCGAGCAGGTCGGCGGCCAGTTGCCGGAGCACCGCGCGCTGGACCGCGCCCGTCGCCGTCCTCGGCAGCTCGTCCAGGACCAGCACCTCGTGCGGGAGCCGGTCGGCGGCCAGGACCTCGCGGCAGAACGCGATGAGCTCGCCCGCGTCGATCGGGCGGCCCGGCCTGGGCACCACGCAGGCGACCGGCCGGTCCGGCCCGTCGGCGCCGGCGTGGGCGACCACCGCGCACTCGGCGACCGAGGGGTGCTCCAGCAGCCGGGCCTCGGCCTCCAGGGGTGACGTCCAGGCGCCGCCCGTCCTGATCAGGTCGCCGGAGCGGCCCAGGAAGCGGTAGGAGCCGTCGGCGGCGCGGGCGCAGGTGTCGCCGGTGCGCAGCCACTCGCCCTGGAACGCCTGGCGGGTGGCGGCGGTGCGGCACCAGTAGCCGGTGGCGATCGAGTCGCCGCGCACGTACAGGTGACCGGGCTCGCCGTCGGGGACGGGCGCGCCGGAGTCGTCCAGGAGGCGCACCTCGTAGCCGGGCACGACGGCGCCCGAGCCGGCGGGGGGCGCCTGGCCCGGACGGCCGGAGAGGAAGACGTGCAGCGACTCGGCGGAGCCCAGGCCGTCGATGAGGTCCACGCCGAAGCGGCCGGTGAAGCGGCGGTGGAGCTCGGCGGGCAGCGCCTCGCCCGCGGAGACGGCCAGGCGGACCGAGGCGAAGGCGTCCTTGGGGGCCTCGGCGGCCAGCAGCGCGGCGTAGAACGACGGGCCGGCGAAGAACAGGGTGGGGCGCTCGGCCAGCAGGCGTTCGACGACGCCGCCCGGGGTGGGCGCGGCGGGGTCGAGGATCGTGGTCGCGCCCGCGGCCAGCGGGAGGATCAGGGAGTTGCCGAGCCCGTAGGCGGAGAACAGCCGGGCCGCCGAGAGGCACCGGTCCTCGGGGCGCACGCCGAGCACCTGCCGCCCGTACGCCTCGTGGACGTCGCGCAGCGCGCCGTGGCGGTGCATGGCCGCCTTGGGCGCGCCGGTGGTGCCGGCGGTGTAGAGCCACAGCGCGGGCGAGTCGGGCCAGGTGTCGTACGCGCCGGTCGCGCCGCGGCCGGCCTCCAGCACGTCCGACCACAGGCAGACCGGCACGCCGGGCTCGACCGCCGCCGACGGGCCCGCTCCGGTCGCGGTGGCGATGCGCGCGACGTGGCCGGGGGCCTGGCCCGCGTCGGTGAGCACGAGCGCCACGACCTCGGGCGCCGACAGCAGCGCCTCCTGCACGGCCGGCTCGAACTCGGGCGCGGAGACCACCACCCGCGCTCTGGAGTCGCGGATCAGCGCGCCCAGCTCGGCCCCGTCGTACAGGGCGGGCACCGGGACGGCGACCGCGCCCATCCGCAGCACGGCCAGGATCGTGATCAGCGTCTCGGGCCGGTCGGGCAGGACGAGCAGCACGCGCTCCTCCGGCCGCACGCCCATCACCCGCAGCCCGCCGGCCAGCTCGGCGACGTGCGTGGCGAGCTGGGCGTACGTCATGGCGCCCAGCGGCCCGGCGACGGCGACGCGGTCGCCGTGCCCGGCCTCGACCAGGCGGTCGGTGAGATGGACGCCGGCGTTGAACGACTCGGCAGGCATGGTCGTCCCCATCCGCAGAAGGGCGTGTGCAGCTGAAGTCTCCATACAGAATCGATGAGCCGTCAACTACTTCTGCGAGGACGGGTGTCGGCAGGGCCGCAGCCCCGGGCCGACGTCGGCGGCGCCGGAGCGCACGTGGTCCAGGAAGGCGCGCACGGCGGGCGTGAGCCGGGCCCCGGCGGGCCAGCACGCCCCGATCGTCCGGAACACCGGGGGCGACAGCGGGATCTGCACGACGCCCTCGGCGGGCGTCAGACGGGGCAGCACGGCCACGCCGAGCCCGGCCGCCACCAGGCCGCGCACGGTCTCCGACTCCTGCCCCTCGAAGGCGATCCTGGGCGCGAACCCGGCCGCCGCGCACAGGTCGTCGGTGATCTGGCGGACGCCGTAGCCGTGTTCGAGCGTCACCAACTCCTCCCCGGCCAGCTCGGCGGGCCGCACCCGGGCGCGTCCGGCGAACCGGTGGCCGGGCGGCACGGACAGCACCAGCTCCTGGTCGGCGAGCGGGTGCCCGGCCAGGCCCGGGTCGCCGTCGGGCAGGGGCGCGACGAACACCAGGTCGATCTCGCCCTCGGCGAGCGCGCGCAGCATGTCCTGGCGCGAGCCCTGCGCCAGGCTGAACCGCACGCCCGGGTGGCGCTCGCGGAAGCCCCGGATCAGCGAGGGGACGAGCGTGCGGCCCAGCAGGTGCAGGAACCCGAGCACGATCCGGCCGCTGCCCGGGTCGATCTCCTCGCGCACCTCGCGGGCGGCCGACTCCATGGTGGCCAGCGCCTTGCCGGAGGCGGCGGCCAGGACGCGCCCGGCCCTGGTCAGGCGGATGCCCCGCCCGCAGGGGACGACGAGGGGCGCGCCGACCAGGTCGGCCAGCGCGGCCAGGCGGCGGCTGGCGGTGGGCTGCGGCATGCCGAGCAGCTCGGCCGCCCGCGTGACGTGCCCGGTCTCCCCCACCGCGGCCAGCAGGGCGAGCGTGGGAGCCAGCCCGGCGGCCAGCCGCTCGTCCACGAGCTGGTATTCATCCACCACAGCATGAATTATGGCCTATTTCCGCATTGGACGTATTTATTAGCCTTGCTTAGCGTTTCCAGGCATGGCGGTCATCGAAGCTCAACGAGTCGGCACCCGGCGGGCCGGTCCGGCCGTGGCGGCGGCCGGCGTATCCTCCTTCGCCCTGCTGTACGCGCCTCAGCCCGTCCTGCCGCAGCTGGCCGCCGACTTCCGGCTCGACCCCGGCGGCGCGTCGCTGGCCGTCGGCGTGGCCACGGCGGCGCTGGCGGTGGCGGTGCTGCCGCTGGCCGCGCTGGCGGAGGTCGTCGGGCGGCGGCGGATGATCGTGTGGTCCGTGCTGGCCTCGGCGCTGATCGGGCTGGCGCTGCCGCTGGCGCCGACGTTCCCCGTGCTGGTGGCGATGCGGGCGGCGCAGGGGGTGGCGGTCGCCGGGTTCGCCGGGGTCGGGGCGGCGTACCTGGCCGATCTGGTGGGGGCGACGCGGCTGGCCGGGGCGGTCGGCGTGATGATCGCCGGGAACTCGGTGGGCGGGATGCTGGGCCGGCTGGGCGCCGGGTTCGCCGCCGGGCCGTGGGGGTGGCGGGGCGCGCTGCTGGTGGTGGCCGGCGGGTCGCTGCTCTGCTCGGCGTACGCGGCCCGCACGCTGCCCGCCCCGCCGCCCGTCGTCCGTGCCCCGCGCACCGGGGGCGGCGGCCGGATCGGGACGGCGCTGCTGGCGCCGTACACGGTGGGGGCGCTGGGCGTCGGCGCGTTCGTCGCCCTCTACAACGCCGCCTCCTTCCGCCTGTCCGCGCCGCCGCTGTCGCTCTCCCCCGCCGTGGCCTCCCTGGTCTTCCTCTCCTACGCCCTCGGCACCGCCTCCTCGGCCGCCGCCGGCCGGCTGGCGGACCGCCTGGGACGCCGGGCGGCCCTGGTCGCCGCCCTGGCCGTGACGGCCGCCGGCTCGGCGCTGACCGCGCTCGGCCCCCTGGCCGCGGTCGTGACCGGGTTCGCCGTGCTGACCGCCGGGTTCTTCGCCGCGCACGCCGTGGCCAACGCGTGGGTCGCCGCGCAGGCCCCGCCGGCCGCCCGCGGTCGCGCCGCCGGGATCTACACCCTGTGCTACTACCTGGGCAGCGGCGCCGGCGGCACGGCGGGCAGCGCCGTCTACGGCCACGCCGGATGGACCTGGCTGATCGTCCTGACCTCGGCCTGGCTGCTGCTGGCGATCGTGGCCGTGCTCGTCGCGGGCCGGCGGCCGCGGGCTGTTGCCAGGCGACCCCGGCAGGAGTACGCCTGACATCACAGGGGTGGGCTACTTCCAGGAG
>NZ_JBSFGJ010000213.1:0-15859 GCF_053596515.1 Nonomuraea sp. NPDC001684 | reverse complement strand
TTCTCCGCGGCGTGCTCCCGCAGGCCCGACAGCATGTCGTCGCAACTGTCGTAGGCGACCAGGCGGACGGCGTCGAGCGTGACCTTCGGCACGGGCGCCTGGCCGGTGGCCGCCGAGGTGCAGGCCGTCGTGGCCATGGCGAGGGCCGCGGCGGTCACGGCCGTACGGAACAGCGTCTTCATGACCTCCATGACGGCTGCGCGGGCCGGATGGTTCAGGAGCCCTTGGCCGGGTTGGCGGTGAAGACCGGGCTGAAGTCGACGTCTTCGGGCACGTCGAGGATCTTGCGGAGCAGGGTGCCCTTGAGGTCGACGACCTGGATCTCGTCCTTGGTGTTGTTGTCCTGCTCCCAGCAGTAGAGGTGGGTGTCGTCGTACCAGCCGAGCACCTTGTCGCAGTCGGAGGCGAACTTGTGCGTGCGGTCGCCCGACTTGACGTCCCACACGCAGGTGTCGCCGTCGCTGCCGTTGGGGCAGGTGGACAGGAACGACTCGCCCGAGGGGGAGAAGACGTCCTGGGTGCCGGCGGGCAGCGTGCCGATCGAGCGCAGGTCGCGGGTGGCCTTGCCGTCGGCGTCGAAGAAGCGCAGGCTGCGGTTCTTCTCCGGGCCGAAGATGTTGATCACGCCCGTGCCCTCGCCGTCCCAGCCGAAGGCGGTCTTGCGGACGGCGGAGTCGTCCACCATGACGGTCTTCGCCTTCTTCGTGGCGACGTCCACGATGACGAATCCGGGGTAGGTCCAGGTGTCGCCGCTCTTCCGCTCGATGTTGAGCAGGATCCTGGAGCCGTCCTCGGACCAGCCGCGGATGCTGGCGATCAGCGGGCCGCGGACGGTCTTGATCGTGGTGCGCTCGCCCGTCTGGCGGTCGCTGACGATGATGTAGTCGTAGTTGTCGTCGGTGTACTTGCGGCCGCGGGTGGCCAGGTAGCGGCCGCCGGGGGAGACGTTCGACTCCCAGTTGCCGGCGTACTTGCGGAACGGCCCGCGCAGCGAGTCCCTGGCGTGGTCGATCCAGTCCTCCTTCTTCTTGTCGTAGATCTCGTAGGAGGTCAGGACGATCGCGTCGGAGGTGTTCTCGTACAGGCCGATCGCGGCGCCGGGCAGCGCCTTGCGCGGACCCTCCTCGGGGACGGAGACCGGCGCGACCGACGCCGCGACCGACGGCGTGGCGGGCGGCACGCTGCGCCCGGACGGCCGGGCGGAGGCGGGCGTCGTGACGCCGCCGTCGGCGGCCAGGGTCGTCCTGTTGTTGGCGATGAGCACGGCGAGCCCGGCCAGCACGAGTAAGGCGACGGCCAGCGTGGCCCCGATGACCAGCGGCGCCCTGCTCTTGCCGGCCGGCCGCCCGGGGTGGACGCCCGGATGGGTGGGCTGCGCGTACGGGCCCGGCGGGTGCCACTGCTGCTGCGGGTACGGCTGCCGGCCCCCCGGCACCGGCCCGGTCATCGGCCCGTGCGGAGGCCCCTGTGCGGGCCCCTGTGCGGGCCCGTGCGGCGGTCCCTGCGGGTGCTGTTGCGGCGGCCCCGCCATCGGCCCGGTCATGGGTGGCCCGGCGGGGCCGGCCTCGGCGGCGGCCGCGGCGAGGATGGGCGAGTTCGCCGGCATCGGGTGCTGGAGCAGGCGCATGATCACCTGCTCGGCCGTCGGCCGCTGCGCCGGGTCCTTGGCCAGGCACGCGGCCACGACGTCACGCAGCGCGCCGTCGAGCACGCCCAGGTCGGGCTGCTGGTTGAGGACCCGGTTGATCACCGCGGGCATGGTGTCGCTGCCGAACGGCGCCCGCCCGGACGCCGCGTAGACCATCGCGCTGGCCCACGAGAACATGTCGGCCGCCGGCCCGGCGGTGTGGCCCATGATCTGCTCGGGCGGCATGTACGACGGCGTGCCCACGACCATGCTGCTGATCGTCGAGGTCGCGTTGAGCGCCCGCGCGATGCCGAAGTCGATCACCCGCGGGCCGTCCGCGCCCAGGATGACGTTGGCGGGCTTGAAGTCGCGGTGGACGATGCCGGCCTGGTGGATGGCGGCCAGCGCGGTCGCGGTGCCGATGGCCAGCCGGTGCAGCGTGGACCCGGTGCGCGGCCCCTCCTCCTGCACCACCCGCTGCAGCGAGGGCCCCTCGATGAACTCGCTGACGATGAACGGCCGGTCCAGCTCGACGCCGGTGCCGAGGACGGCCGCGGTGCAGAACGGCGCCACCTGCTGGGCCACCTGGACCTCGCGCAGGAACCGCTCGACGCTCACGTCGTCGCCGGACAGGTCGGGGCGCAGCCATTTGACGGCGACGTGCGCGCCGGAATGATCTTTCGCGAGGTAGACGACGCCCTGGCCGCCCTCGCCAAGCCTGCCGAGGAGATCCATGCCGGCCAGACTCGCCGGATCTCCCGGGCGTAGCGGAGCGAACGATGGCATAAGAGGATTCTGACCCCACCCCGCGAATCCGCAAAAACTACCCGCCGGTAGCCAAGCGGAATATCCTTCGGGCATGCACGTCACGTCCAGCGGCAAGACCCGGGAGATCACCGCCCCCTTCACCGGCGAGCCGCTCGCCGAGCTGCCCATTTCCACGGCCGACGACGTACGCCTGGCCTACGAGCGCGCCAGGGCCGCCCAGGCCGAGTGGGCGGCCAGGCCCGCCGCGGCGCGGGCCAGACCGTTCCTGCTGCTGCACGACGCCATCCTCGACCGCAGGGACGAGATCCTCGACATCGTCCAGAACGAGACCGGCAAGGCCCGCAAGCACGCCTTCGAGGAGGTGCTCGACGTCGCCGGGTGCAGCCTCTACTACGCCCGGCGGGCGTCCGGCCTGCTCGCGCCGCGCACCCGCAAGGGCATCTTCCCCGGCGCCACCCGGGTGACCGAGCTGCGCCAGCCCAAGGGCGTGGTCGCGCTGATCTCCCCGTGGAACTACCCGCTCTCGCTCGGCGTCACCGACGCCGTGCCGGCGCTGCTGGCCGGTAACGCGCTGGTGCACAAGCCGGACACCCAGACCGCCATGTCCACCTTGTGGACCATCGACCTGCTGGCCGAGCTGGGCATGCCGCGCGAGATCTGGCAGGTCGTGCTGGGCGAGCCCGCCGAGATCGGCGACGCGCTGCTCGACGACGCCGACTACGTCGCGTTCACGGGTTCGACCAGGGGCGGCAGGAAGATCGCTGAGGAGGCGGCCAAGCGGCTCATCGGCTGCTCGCTGGAGCTCGGCGGCAAGAACCCGATGGTGGTGCTCGAAGACGCCGACGTGCCGCTCGCCGTCCAGGGGGCGATCCGGGCCTGCTTCACCAACGCCGGCCAGCTCTGCCTGTCCATCGAGCGGCTGTACGTGCACACGTCGGTGTTCGACGACTTCGCCGCGCGCCTGGTCAGGCAGGTCGGCAACCTCAAGCTCGGCGCGGGCCACGACTGGTCGGTCCAGATGGGCTCGCTCACCTCGCAACGCCAGCTCGACGCGGTCAGCGCCCACGTGGACGACGCCGTGGCCAAGGGCGCGACCGTGCTGACCGGCGGCCGGGCCAGGCCCGACCTCGGCCCGCTGTTCTACGAGCCGACCGTGCTCACCGGCGTGCGCGACGACATGGACCTGTGCCGCAACGAGACGTTCGGGCCCGTGGTCGCCCTCTACCCCTTCGACTCGGAGGAGGAGGCGATCGAGCTGGCCAACGACACCATCTACGGCCTGAACGCCTCCATCTGGACCACCGACCCGGCCCGCGGCCGCGCCCTGGCCGCCCGCGTCAAGGCCGGCACGGTCAACATCAACGAGGGGTACGGCTCGGCCTACGCCTCCTACGACGCGCCCATGGGCGGCATGAAGGCGTCGGGCCTCGGCCGCCGGCACGGCGCGGAGGGCCTGCTGCGCTACACCGAGTCCAAGACCGTGGCCTCGCAGGCGTCCTGGCTGGGCTTCGAGCCGCCCTTCGACCTGACGTACGAGACGTGGGCCGACGTCCTGGCCGGCACCCTCAAGGCGATGCGGAAGCTGCGGATCAAGTGACGTTCGACGTTCTGGTCATCGGGTCGGGGTTCGGCGGCAGCGTCTCGGCGCTGCGGCTGAGCGAGAAGGGGTACAAGGTCGGCGTGCTGGAGGCGGGCCGCCGGTTCGACGACTCCGCGCTGCCGGCCACCTCGTGGAAGCTGCGCGACTTCCTGTGGGCGCCCTGGCTCGGCATGAAGGGCATCCAGCGCATCCACGTGCTGCGCGGCGAACCCGGCACCGGCGTGATGGTGCTGGCCGGAGCCGGGGTGGGCGGCGGGTCGCTGGTCTACGCCAACACCCTCTACGAGCCGCTCGACCCGTTCTTCCGCGACCCGCAGTGGGCCGGCATCACCGACTGGAAGGCGGAGCTGGCCCCCCACTACGACCAGGCCAGACGCATGCTCGGCGCGGTCACGAACCCCACCGTCACCCGCGCCGACGACGTCATGCGCCGGGTCGCCGAGAAGATGGGCGTGGGCGACACCTTCCACCTGGCCCCGGTCGGCGTCTATTTCGGCGAGGACGGCGTCGACCCGTACTTCGGCGGCGCCGGGCCTCGGCGGCGCGGCTGCATCGAGTGCGGGCAGTGCATGACCGGCTGCCGCCACGGCGCCAAGAACACGCTGGTCAAGAACTACCTCCACCTGGCCGAGCAGGCAGGCGCCCGGGTCTACGCCGAGTGCACGGTCACCTCGGTGCGCCCGCTGCCCTCCGGCGGCTACCGGGTCGTCGCCCGCCGGACGGGGTCGGCGCTGAGCCGCCGTTCGTTCACGGCCAAGCAGGTGATCTTCGCGGCCGGCACGTACGGCACCCAGCGCCTGCTGCACAAGCTGCGCGCCACCGGCGACCTGCCCGGCCTGTCGCCCACGCTCGGCACGCTGACCAGGACCAACTCCGAGGCCCTGCTCGGCTTCGAGCGCACGTCGGCGGGCGGCGAGAAGCTCAACAAGGGCGTGGCCATCACCTCCTCCATCCACCCCGACGCCGAGACCCACATCGAGCCCGTGCGTTACGGCGACGGCTCCAACGCCATGGGCCTGCTGCGCACCCTGCTCGTGGACGGCGGCCAGCCGAGGTGGCCGGCGCTGTTCCGGGAGATCGCCGCGCGGCCCCTGGAGGCGCTGCGGCTGCTCGACCTGCGCCGCTGGTCGGAACGGACCGTCATCGCGCTGGTCATGCAGGCCAAGGACAACTCGATCACCGTCCGGCGCACCCGCTGGGGGCTGCGGTCGGCTCGCGGTCACGGCGAGCCCAACCCGACCTGGATCCCGGCCGGGCACGAGGCCGTCCGGCACGCTGCGGCCGAGATCGGCGGGGTGCCCGGCGGCACCTGGCTCGACCTGTTCGACATCCCGACGACGGCCCACTTCCTCGGCGGCTGCGTGATCGGCGACTCGCCCGAGACCGGCGTGATCGACGCCTACCACCGCGTCTACGGCCACGAGGGGCTGCACGTCGTGGACGGCTCGGCGGTGTCGGCCAACCTCGGGGTGAACCCGTCGCTCACCATCACCGCGCAGGCCGAGCGGGCCATGTCCCTGTGGCCCAACGCCGGCGACCCCGATCCCAGGCCCGCCACGGGCTCGCCGTACGTCCGGCTGCCCCCGGTGGCGCCCCGCCGGCCCGCCGTGCCGGAGCGGGCTCCCGGGGCACTCCGTCTGTATACACTGTAAACGTGAGCGAGCGAGGGACGGCGGCGCGCATCGAGGCCGTGGCCCGGCGGATCCTGCTGGAGGAGGGCGCCGACGCCGTCAGCATGCGGCGGGTCGGCGAGGCCGTGGGCGTCACCGCCATGGCCATCTACCGGCACTTCCCCAACAGGGAGGCGCTGCTGCGCGCCGTCGCCGACGCCGCCGCCCGCGAGCTGGCCGAGGCGTGGACCCGCAGGCCCGGCACGGGCGACGTGGAGGAGCGCATGATGGCGGCGCTCGACGACTTCCTCGACTTCGCGCTCGGCAGCCCCCACCTGTACAACTTCCTGACCTCCGACGCCTGGGCGCGGGCCCGCCGCTTCCCCGACGACTTCCGCGACGGGGAGGGCCCGCCGTTCAGCGTGGTGGTGGCGCTGGCCGAGGAGGGCATGCGCGCGGGCGTGCTGCGTGAGGACGACCCGCTGGAGACCGCGCTCGCGGTCACGGCGAGCACCCAGGGCCTGGTCCAGCAGTACCTGAGCGGCCGGATGAGCATGGCTGAGCCCGACTTCCGCGCCCTGTGCCACCGCACGGTGACCCGGGTGCTCAACGGCGTACGGAATAAACCTTATGTACCCCCGTGTCCTTGACGGACATGAAGATTCGTTACGCCGGTGGCCCGACCGCCGTCATCGAGCTGGGCGGCGTCCGGCTGCTGGTCGATCCCACCTTCGACGCGCCGGGCGACCACCCGGTCGGCGCCAGGGTGCTCAAGAAGACGGCCGGCCCCGCCTTCGGCCCCGACGAGGTGGGCCCGGTGGACGCCGTGCTGCTCTCGCACGACCAGCACCCCGACAACCTCGACGACGCGGGCCGCGCGTTCCTCGCCGCGGCCCCGCTGGCGCTGTCCACCGCCTCGGCGGCCGAGCGCGTCGGCGAGCCGGTGCGCGCCCTGCCCAACTGGAGCGAGACCGAGGTCGGCCCGCTGCGGGTGACCGGCGTGCCCGCCCAGCACGGCCCCGACGGGACCGAGCACCTGACGGGCGAGGTCACCGGCTTCGTGCTGAGCGGCGAGGGCCTGCCCACCGTCTACGTGAGCGGCGACAACGCCTCGCTCGACGTCGTGCGGGCCGTGGCCGCCAGGTTCCCGCGGATCGACGTGGCGCTGCTGTTCGCGGGCGGCGCGCGCACCCCGCTGGTGGACGGGTTCCTGACGCTGACCAGCGAGGACGCCGTCACCGCCGCCGACATCCTGGGCGCGCGGCACGTCGTCCCGCTGCACTTCGAGCAGTGGGCGCACTTCACGCAGGGCCGCGACACGCTGGAGAAGGCGTTCGCGGGGCTCGGCGAGCGGTTCGTGCTGCTCGCCCCTGGCGAACAGGTCGAGCTTTCCTGAGCTCGTCCTGACAAGGTGGTCCGGTGAGCTGGAGCACGCGCGCGCTCGACGCGCTGGCCGCCGGGCCGCCGACCAGGCTGATCGACTTCCCCGTCCGGGTCCCCGGCGTGCGCCTGCTGCTGAAGGACGAGTCCGGTCAGCCCACGGGCAGCCTGCGGCACCGGCACGCCAGGGCGCTGTTCCGGCGGGCCGTGCTCGACGGCTCGATCACCGAGGGCACCACCGTGGTCGAGGCCACCGGCGGCAACGCGGCGGTCGCGCAGGCGTGGTTCGCCCGGCGGCTCGGCCTGCCCTACGTCGTGGTCATGCCGGGCGCGCCCGACCCGGCGCGGGCCCGCGCGGTCGAGGCGCTGGGCGGCGAGTGCAGGTTCGTGACGCCGCCCCTGGCCATCTACGACGCGGCCAGGGAGGCGGCCGGGCAGGTCGGGGGCCACTACCTCGACCAGTTCGGCCGGGCCGCGCCGCACGACCTGGCCGAAGAGCTGTTCGCCCAGGTCCGTCCCGACTGGGTGGTGACCGGCGCGGCCACCGGCGCGACCTCGGCCACGCTCGGCGCCGCGGCCGGGGAGCACGGCTGCCGGGTGGCGGTCGCCGATCCCGACAACTCCGCCTACTTCCCGGGCTGGACCCTCGACGTGCCCGACTACGCCACCGGCATGCCCTCGCGGATCGAGGGCGTCGGCCGTCCGCGCGTGGAGCCGGGGTTCCGGCCCGATCTGGTCGATCTGGTGGTGCCGGTGCCCGACGCGGCGGGCGTGGCGGCGGCCAGGCACATCAGGCAGGTCACCGGGCTGCCGGTGGGCGGCTCGTCCGGCACCGCGCTGTGGGCCGCGCTCGAACTGGCCGGGCGCATGCGGGCCAGGGGCGAGAGCGGCACGATCGTCTCGCTGGTGGGCGACGCGGCCGAGCGGCACCTGGCGACGTACCACGACGACGCCTGGGCCGCCGGCAAGGGCCTCGACGTCGCCGGCCGCCTCACCGAGCTGCGGCAGCGGGTCTGATCCAGCCTTCCAGCCCCGCCAGGAAGTCCTCGAACAGGTGGCGGTGGATCGTGTGCTCGGCCCCCGTGACCACGCGCACCTCGAATCCCTTGCCCCGCAACTCCTCCTGGAACGCCGGCGGCACCAGGAAACTCGGGTCGGCCACCTGCACCAGCGACGGCACGACGGGAGCGGGCGTGAAGTCCATGCCCGACGCCTCGACGAGCGACAGCGCCGACCGCCGGTCCCAGCGCGCGAGCATCTCGACCTCGACCGCCACCTCCTCGGCCGAGAAGCCGGGGTGCAGGGCGGCGATCAGCTCGCCGGTCTCGTCGGTGAAGCCGGCCATCGACTCCAGGGCGCCGCTCTCCGGCGTCGGCAGGCGGAAGGCCGGGTCGGAGTAGATCGCCCGTCCGGGCATGAGCCGTTCGACGGCGAGGCCGAGCGTGAGGCCTCCCAGGGAGTGCCCGATGGCCAGCTCGGGGCGCGCGGGCACCGACTCCGCCAGCGACGAGGCGAACAGCTCGGGCGGGTAGGCGTCGGCGCGGGGGCTCTCGCCGTGGCCGGGGAGATCGACGGCGATGACCCGGTAGCCGCGCGCGGCCAGCTCGGGGCCCACCCGCCACCAGCATCGCGAGTCGGCCATGATGCCGTGGACGAGGACGGCCAGGCGGTCGCCCGAACCCCATTCACGAGTGTGCAGCTTCATGCGGCAGCCTCTCCTGCTTATACGTATAAGCAGTTGATACCATCCACCCCGTGAACACGACAAGGGGGGACCGTCCGCCGACCAGCGTCGACGTGGCCAGGGCCGCGGGAGTGTCCCAGGCCACGGTCTCCTACGTGCTCACCGACAACCCCCACGCCCGGGTGAGCGAGGAGACCCGCAGGCGGGTCCGCGACGCCGCCGCCCGGCTCGGCTACGTCCCCGACGCCGCCGCCCGCGCGCTGCGTACGGGCCGCAGCGACATCGTGCTCATGCCGCTGTCGCGGGCCAGGACGGGCCGGCTGGCGCAGCAGGTGTCCGAAGAGCTGGAGGAGGAGTTCAGGGCCCGCGGCTACACCCTCGTCCAGTACGGCGAGCGCACCCTCAAGGGCGTGGCGGCGGCCAGGAGCTGGCTCGCCCTGCGGCCCTCGGCCGTCCTCGTCGAGGCCGCGCGGCTGACCAGGCCCGCCGTGGACCTGCTGCACGCCTCGGGCGTCCGGGCCGTCGTCGGCCTGTCCGACCAGCCCTCGCCGCTGGTGCCGGCCCTGGTGTTCGACCATCGGGCCCTCGGCGCCGTGGCCGCCCGCCACCTGGTCGCACGGGGGAGCAGGCGGCTGGCGGCCGTCGTGCCCCGGGAGGAGGGCGTCGACGCCATGGGGCGGGCCCGGCTGGCGGGGGTGCGGGAGGTCGTTCCCGGGGCCGCGCGCATCGACCTGGCCTTCTCGGAGGAGGAGGCGGGGCGGATCGTCCGCGCGGGTGACCTGCCCGACGGCGTCTTCGCCTACAACGACGAGTACGCGATGCTGCTGATCAGCGCGTTGCAGGACGCCGGTCTGCAGGTCCCCGGCGACGTCGCCGTGGTCGGCGCCGACGACCTGCCGATCTGCACGCTCATGCGGCCCCGGCTGACCAGCGTGCACTTCGACGCCACCGCCAGCCCGGCCGATCTGGCGGAGGAGATCGACGGGATCGTCCGCGGTGTGCGGCCGTCCGTGGCGGGCGAGGTCGTCGCCCGGTTCGAGCCCCGGCTGGTGGTCCGGTCCAGCGCCTGAGGCGCGTGACGAGGGGCCGGCGCCTGAGGCGCGTGACGAGGGTCCAGCGCCTGAGGCGCGTAACGAGTTGGACGCGCGTCTTGTCAGCCCTTCCCGCGCGACCTACAGTCCAGAGCAATCGTCGGTGATACGTATCACCATCGCTCGGAGAGGTCCCCCATGGCTGAAGTTCTGAGCGGCGCGCACCGGGACACCCGGCGCCTCGGGCCGCTCTACCTGACGCTTCCGCTGGCCAACGTCGCCGTCATGTTCCTGTGGTTGAGCGTGGGCGCGTTCGTCCTGCCGGTTCACGTGCAGCGCATCACCGGCGTCAACGACGTGGCCGCGCTGGGCCTGGCCAACTCGATCGGCCCGCTCATGGCCACGCTCGCCAACCCGGTCTTCGGCCAGATCTCCGACCGGACCAGGTCGCGCTTCGGCCGGCGTTCGCCGTGGATACTCGGCTGCGTCCTGCTCGGCGTGCTCGCCCTGTTCGCGCAGGCCAATGCGGGCAGCGTGCTCATGCTCGGCGTCAGCTGGGCGGGCGTGCAGACCATCATGAACGGCTACCAGGCCGCCATGACCGCGATCCTGCCCGACCGGGTCCCGCCGAGCCGGTACGGCACCTACTCCGGCCTGTTCGGGCTCGGCACGCCGCTGGCCACGATCGCGGCGGCGATCATGTTCATCGTGTTCCCGCAGTTGGCCGCCGGCGGGGCGTACTACGTGGTGATGGCGCTGCTGCTGGTCGCGGCGGTGCTGATCGTGGTCGCGACGCCGGACACGTCGTCGGCGGGGATGGCGCGCGAGCCGTTCGGGCTGGGCGCGTTCCTGGCCGGGTTCCTGCGGCCGCTGAAGACCCCGGACTTCGCCTGGGCCTTCGTGTCGCGTTTCGGCGTCATGCTCGGATATTTCGTCATCTTTACCTTCAACCTCTTCCTCCTTGAGGACTTCATCAAGATCCCCAAGGGCGAGGTGGTCGCCACGATGGGCCTGCTGATGCTCATCGGCCAGGCCGCCACGCTGCTCGCGGTGCTCGTGATCGGCCCGATCTCCGACCGCCTCGGCCGCTTCCGGCTGTTCGCGCTCGTCGCCGGGCTGTCCTCGGCGGTGTTCCTGGGCATCCCGCTGGCGATGCCGACGTTCGAGGGCATGATCGTCTACAACGTCGCGCACGGCATCGCGTTCGGCGTCTACCTGGCCGTGGACATGGCCCTGGTGACGAAGGTGCTGCCGGACCCCGGCGACGCGGGCAAGGACATGGGCGTCATCAACATCGCCAACGCCGGGCCGCAGATCCTGGCGCCCGCCCTCGCCGCCGTCGTGGTGGGGACGGGCGGCTATCCGGCGCTGTTCGTCGTGGGCATCGTGATCTCGCTGGTCGGCTCCGTCGGGGTCCTCAGGATCAGGGGTGTGCGCTAGCGTCGGCGACATGACGGAACTTGACCCCAGATTGCGCGCGATCACCGATTTGATGGTGTCCGAGGCACGCGAGGGGGGCGGCAGGCACGAGTACGACGGCCAGATCCAGGACCTGTCGCCCGAGGGCGTACGGGACGGCCTGGCGCGCCTCGGCAAGGGCGACGCGCCGGCCGACCCGCACGACGCCGAGCATCTGCAGATCTTCGAGGAGGCCATGCGCGTCCAGTTCGGCGAGCTGGAGCTGCACCGCAAGAACCCGCTGATCCACCTGTCCAACCTCGACCTGGCCTGCTACGACCGCGACTACGGCCCCGAGGCCGAGCGCGCCGCCGCCAGGGCCGCCCACCTCGCGCAGTGGCCGGCCGCCGTGGACGCCGCGGTCGCCTCGCTCGACCAGGTCGCGGCCCCGGTCGCCACGTCCCTGCTGGGCGCGGTCAAGGGGCTGGCCGCGGGCATCACCGACGAGGCCGCGATCGAGGCCCACGGCAGGCTCGTGGCCCATGTGGCCCGCGCCGCCGCCGAGGGCGACCCCGACGCCGCGCTCGGCGGCGCGGCCCTGGTCAAGCTCATGAGCAGCGCCGAGGGCCTGCCGGTCGACCTGGGCCGGCTGGCCGAGCGCGCCGACGCCGAACGCGACCGGCTCATGGGCCTGCTCGCCGAGTCCTGCGCCAAGCTCGGACGTTCCGAGCGGCCCCTCGACGTCGTCCGCGAGCTGGTCAAGGACCACCCCGACGCCGACGGCGTGATCGAGGCGGCCCGGATCGGCACCGAACGGGCCATCGCCTTCACCCGTGAGAAGGACCTCGTGCCCTACCACGACGGCGAGTGCCAGGTCGGGCTGGCGCCGGAGTCGCGCCGCTGGGCCATGGCCATGATGGCGTGGAACTCGCCGGGCGAGCCCGAGGGGCCGTCCTGGTACCACATCACGCCGCCGGACGCGTCCTGGAGCCAGCAGGACCAGGAGGAGTGGCTGGAGGTCTTCAGCGCCACCACGCTGCCCGCGATCAACGTGCACGAGGTGGCCCCCGGCCACTTCTCGCACGGTCGCGCGCTCCGCCGGGCCCCCTCCGACGTGCGGCGGCTGCTGCAGTCGATGGCCTTCGTCGAGGGCTGGGCCCACTACGCCGAGGAGCTGTGCGTGGAGGAGGGCTACGCGCCCGACGACCCGCGGTTCGAGATCGGCGTCTGGGTGGAGGCCCTGATCCGGGTCACCCGGCTGGCCTGCGCGATCGGCGTGCACACCGGGCAGATGACGGTCGAGGAGGGCGCGCGGCGCTTCGAGTCCGACACCCACCTGGCCGGTCCCGCCGCGCTGTCGGAGGCCCGCCGCGCCTCCTTCGACCCGACGTACGGCCGCTACACCTGGGGCAAGCTGCTCATCCTCGACCTGCGCGAGCAGGCCCGCACGCAGTGGGGAGCGGGCTT
The DNA here is from genome assembly GCF_053596515.1 of Nonomuraea sp. NPDC001684. Lineage (NCBI taxonomy): Bacteria > Bacillati > Actinomycetota > Actinomycetes > Streptosporangiales > Streptosporangiaceae > Nonomuraea > Nonomuraea sp. NPDC001684. The sequence continues at coordinate 3,294 of NZ_JBSFGJ010000213.1, read as the reverse complement.
CACGCTCCAGCGCTTCCACAAGGCGCTGTTCGACCTCGGCTCGCCGCCCCTGGGCCTGATCGGCGCGATCCTGTAGCGTCGGGGTAGCCGAGCGAGCGCTAGGGAGGTTCAGGCGGTGCGTGAACTGTCCGGCAAAGTCGCGGTGGTGACGGGCGCGGCCAGCGGCATCGGCAGGGCCCTGGCCGTCCGGTTCGCCGCCGAGGGCATGGCGTTGATGCTGGCCGACGTCGATCCCGGCGGGCTGGCCGAGACGGCCGCGCTCGCGGGGAAGGCGTCCGCCGGGCCGGGCGAGGTGCTCACGCAGGTCACCGACGTCTCGGACGCGGCGGCCGTGCAGCACCTGGCCGACCGGAGCTTCGGCGAGCTGGGCGCGGTGCACGTGTTGTGCAACAACGCCGGCGTCCACCAGGGCGGCCGCCTGTGGACCAGGACCGCCGAGGACTTCGCCTGGCTGCTCGGCGTGAACCTGTGGGGCGTGCTGCACGGCGTGCGCGCGTTCGTGCCGCGCATGATGGCACAGGACACCGAGGGGCACGTCGTCAACACCGTGTCCGTGGCGGGGCTGCTGGCCGCGCCGGGCGCGGGCGGTTACGCGGTCACCAAGTACGCCGCGCTGGCCGCCTCGCAGTCGCTGGGCCAGGACCTGGCCGCCGTGGGCTCCAAGCTCCGCGTGACCGCGCTGTGCCCCGGCGCGGTCAGGACGCGGATCGACGACTCGGCCCGGTCCCGCCCGGCCGACCTGGTCAGCACCCCGACGGACGACGAGACGGCCGCCCGCGAGGCCGTCGAGGCGGCCATGGCGCGCGGCGTCGAGCCCGCCGAGGTCGCCGCCCTGGTCGTGCGGGCCATCCACGAGGAACGGTTCCTCGTGCTGACCCACCCCGAGTTCGCCGACCGGCTGCGCAGGCAGACCGAGCTGCTGCTGGCCGGCGAACTGCCCGGCGCTACCAGCGGCGCTCGTGGGACAGCACGCTCACCACGCTCCCGCGCCGCGGATTGACCAGCAGCCGGACGAAGTCGCCCGGCAGCACGTCCTGGTAGACGCGCTCCTTGGCCCGGTACGCCGGCGCCCGCTCCGACGTGCCGTCGTGCACCGCCAGGTAACAGGTGCGCGAGGAGGACAGGTCGTCGCCGTGCTCGGTCACGATCCAGCGCTTGACCACCCGCCCCTCGACCTCCTGCCGCTTGGGCCCGCCGCCGTCGCGCGGAGCGGGCTCGACCAGGACGCCGCGCCACCCGTCGCCGGTGAAGATCCACTCCTGCCGCGGGTCCACCGGGGCCGGCTCGGGCCCGGCGACCTCGCGGCCGAGCGGCGTCAGCACGAACCCCCGCCCGCCCAGCAGCAGCGCGGCCCCGGCCACGAACGCCCCCGCCGTGGCGATCCAGCCGGGCCACGACACGCCCGCCTGCGAGATGGTGACGTACCAGGGCACGGCGAGCCCGGCGGCCAGCAGCAGCGGCACGAGCATGCTCTGCCAGCGCCGCCGGGCCAGCCCGAGGTCGATGGCGCTCTGCCGCACCAGGGGCACGAACTCGGCGTCGAGGTCGCCGCTGTCCGGCATCAGGGCGACGACCGGCGCCTGTGGCGCTCCGCCCATCCGCGCGGCCACCCGGTCGAGCACCCATCGCTCGTACGGCCACACCTGCCCCTCGCCCGTCGCGGAGAGCGTGAGCCGGTCGCCCCGGATCGTCAGGAACCCGCGCCTGGCCAGCTCGAAGACCGTGGCGTGGAAGACCTCACCGGCCCGCAGCCCGCGTAAGAGCTCGACCACGGCGGGCGGCGCCGGAGGAGCAGGGGCCGCCGGGGGCGCGGCGGCCCGGCGCGTCGTCAACCCGAACGCGGCGGCCAGCGCGGCGAACCACAGGGCCCACGCCGAGGCCGGCCAGACAAGATCCACCGTTCTGTGTTAGCACGAGTGACGGTGTGAGGCCAGGCGTAATACCCGAGGCCGATACAATGAAGGCACCGCATTTCGCCTTTGGGGGGTTCTCACGGTGTCTGAATTCGACACAGTGCTGGTGGTCGACTTCGGCGCACAGTACGCGCAGCTCATCGCGAGGCGGGTGCGCGAGTGCCACGTCTACTCCGAGATCGTGCCGTCGTCGATGTCCGTCGAGGAGATGATGGCCAAGAAGCCCAAGGCGATCATCCTGTCCGGCGGCCCGTCGTCGGTCTACGCCGAAGGCGCGCCGCCCGTGCCGCACGGCCTGTTCTCGACGGGCGTGCCCACGTTCGGCATCTGTTACGGCTTCCAGGCCATGGCCCAGGCGCTGGGCGGCGAGGTCGCCCGCACGGGCGTCGCCGAATACGGCGGCACCGCGCTGGAGGTGCTCGACGAGGGCGTCATCTTCCAGGGGCTGCCCGCCGCGCAGACCGTATGGATGTCCCACGGCGACAGCGTGGCCGCGGCCCCCGAGGGCTTCGCGGTCACCGCCTCCACGAGCGAGACGCCGGTCGCCGCCTTCGAGCACCCCGAGCGCGGCCTGTACGGCGTGCAGTTCCATCCCGAGGTGCTCCACTCCGAGCACGGTCAGGCCGTGCTCAAGCACTTCCTCGACGCGGCCGGCTGCCGTCCGTCGTGGACCATGCTCAACATCGTCGAAGACTCCGTCGAGGCCGTGCGCCGGCAGGTCGGCGACGGCCGCGCCATCTGCGCGCTGTCGGGCGGCGTCGACTCCGCGGTGGCCGCGGCGATCGTCCAGCGGGCCATCGGCGACCGGCTGACCTGCGTCTTCGTCGACCACGGGCTGCTGCGCAAGGGCGAGGCCGAGCAGGTCGAGCGCGACTTCGTGGCCGTCACGGGCGTCAAGCTGCGCGTCGTCGACGCCGCCGACCGCTTCCTGAAGGCGCTGGAGGGCGTCACCGACCCGGAGGAGAAGCGGAAGATCATCGGCCGCGAGTTCATCCGCGTCTTCGAGGACGAGCAGCGCGCCATCATGGCCGACGGCCCGGTCGACTTCCTGGTCCAGGGCACCCTCTACCCCGACGTCGTCGAGTCCGGCGGCGGCACGGGCACCGCCAACATCAAGTCCCACCACAACGTCGGCGGCCTGCCGGAAGACCTTCAGTTCAAGCTGGTCGAGCCGCTGCGCGCGCTGTTCAAGGACGAGGTCCGCCGGGCCGGCGAAGAGCTGGGCCTGCCGCCCGCCATGGTCTGGCGGCAGCCGTTCCCCGGCCCCGGGCTCGGCATCCGCATCGTCGGCGAGGTCACCCGCGACCTCGAGCTCTGCCCGATCTGCAGGTTGTAGGTGGCCTGGCGGTCCACGTCGGCGCCGTCGGCCGTGATGGCGATC
>NZ_JBSFGJ010000212.1:0-15942 GCF_053596515.1 Nonomuraea sp. NPDC001684 | reverse complement strand
GGCCGGGTGGTGCAACGCGGCACCCATGGGCGGGTCACGCGGCTCACCTCGGCCGCCTGCTCCGCCGTGGTGCCGCAGAGAACGCCCACGGCCGACTCGGTGTGCGGGAAGAGCAGCCCGGCGCGGATCCTGGCCTCGGCGGCGAACACGCTGCCCTGGGCCAGCGGCCCCCGGTGCGCTCCGGCGCGCTCGCGCAGCCACCGCAGCTCGGCGTCGTCGGCGCCGCCCGCGTAGGTGGCTGCCAGGCCGAGGCCGGCGTAGAGGTCGGCGTGGCGGGACTCGGGGAACCGTTCGAGCAGCGTGACCGCCCGCTCGGCGCTGGTGCCGGCGACGAACCACAGGGCGCGGCCGATGCCCTGGTCGAGGGCGTGGGCCGCGTAGTCCTCCTGGCCGGCCGGCCAGGAGAAGCGGGGTTCGCGCACCTGCTGGTGCACGTACCGGTCGGTGTGGAAGTAGGCCTGGTGGAAGCCGTACCCGTCGTGGACCAGCCACAGCAGCAGCGGGTCCAGCAGCCGGGGCTTGGGCCACAGGAAGCGGGGGAGCCGGGCCATGGCCCAGCCGATCCCCACGTAGATCATGTAGTTGTGGTGGTGCCCGCGTCCCTGGAGGCAGGCGTTGACCCGGCGCAGGTCGCCGAAGGTCATGCAGTCCAGGATGGCGAAGCCCATGCCCGCGCCCTCGTAGGCGAAGCCGCGGAAGCGGGCGGGCACCTCTTCGAGCCGGTCCTCGGCCTCGGCGACGGTGCGTGACTCCACGGCGTGGGCGTAACCGGCGAGAAAGTATTCGCCGACCGTCTCCAGTAATTCGGTGGACGCCGCGTTCTTCACCCAGAAGCCGCGCGTTTCGACTTTCGTCTCGCCGACGTCCGGCACCAGAATTCTGCGTCTCAGTGACCGCAATGCGCTTGCCAATTGAGCCTCCGCCGCTTATAGCCCGAACAATCCAATTTCATTGACACATGCCGCCCGGTGGCCGGACAACTTCGGGTTTGCTCAGCTCGGAGGCTCATTTTTGGGCGTGCGAAAGCGAATGACGTGCTTATTCAGGGAAACGCTCAGCGGGCCGGGAGCTCGGCCTCGGCCGCGAAATGCGCGCGCACCCTGCCGCGCCACAGCTCGTAATCCGGGACGCGTTCCGACGTGCCCGCGGCGACTTCGCCGTCGTCGGCCAGCGCGACCGCGCCGGCCACGTCGAGCCCGGTCAGCACCGCGCCGGTGGCCGCCGAATGCTCCGGGACGAACCCCGAGTAGTGCCGGGCCTTGGTCGCGAACACCGAGCCCTGGGCCAGCTCGCCCCGGTGCTCCCCGGCCTCCTCGCGCAGCACCGCGGCCGCGCCCGCCGCGCACCCGGCGAACGTGGCCGCCAGCCCGACCCCGCTCCACAGGTCCGCCTGCCGCCCCGCGGCGAACGCGCGCACCGCCGCGGCCACGTCGCCCGGCCTGCCGCCGTGGATGAACCACAACGCCCGGCCGACGCCCTGGTCCACGGCGCGCGGGAAGTAGGCTGCGTTGCCCTGCCAGGGGTAGGGGGCCGGCACCTGCTGCCCGTCCACGTACCGGCGGGTGTGGAAGTAGGCCAGGTCGAAGCCGTACCCGTCCACGGCCAGCCAGCTCATCACCGGGTGGTACGGGGTGCCGTCCAGGTCGGGCAGCACCTTCTTCCACAACACCCGCGGCAGCCGGGCCATGGCGAAGCCGATGCCGATGTAGGCCAGGAAGATGTGCGGCTGCCCCGGGCCCATGAGCAGGTCCCGGGTACGCCGCCCGCGCCCGCCGCCCATGGCGTCCAGCACGGTGAAGGCCATCGTCGCGCCCTCGTAGGCGAAGCCGCGCTGCTCGACGTCCACCAGGGACAGCCGGCGCTCGATCTCCCACTGGTCGCGGACGTCGATGCCCCACTCGAAGCCGCACACGACGGCCTGCGGGATCGCCTCCAGACGGCCGGTGAGCGCCGAGGGGACGACGGGGAAGCCGCGTGCGCCGAAGGTCACGTCGGCCAGGGATGGCGCCAGCACGAGCCGGCGCAGCGAACCGAGCAGAGACGACATGGTGTGCTCCTCCTCCAGTACCGTGAAGACCCGGGTCAGCTCGCCCAGGCCGCCAGCCGCCAGTCGCCGCCCCCGCCGGGCAGCGGGCTGCGCACCAACACGGACGGGTCCGACCACGCCGACGCCTCGCGCTCGGCCGCCTCGGCCAGGCGGCGGAAGACCGCCGCGACGACCGCTTCGAGTTCCTCGGGGGTCGCCTGCCCCCGCACCACGGTGAGTTCCATGCCTTCGACGCTCGCCCGCGGGCCCGCGCGGCCGCAACTTCCTGCATGCCCGGTGCCCACCAGGAGCACAGGTGAGCACGGGTGAACCCGGTCCGGCGGCGGAAGGCTCGCCGGACCGGGTCGGCCCGGGTCAGGATCGGGCGGTCAGGATTGGGCGGTGTCGTCGAACTCCACCACGAGCGGGAGGTCGGCCCGGCGGCGGATGTTCAGCTTGCGGTAGGTGCGGGTCAGGTGCTGCTCGACGGTGCTGATCGTGATGTAGAGCTTGGCCGCGATCTCACGGTTGCTGTAACCGGCCGCCGCCAGCGCGGCGACCCGGCGCTCGCCGACGCTCAGCACGCCGATCAGGTCGCCCGGCAGGGGGGACGGCGCGCCGTCCGCGTCCGCCGCCCGGCTGAGCGCGCCGATCATCGGCTCGGCCCCGCACTCCAGGGCCGCCGCCTGCGCCCGTCCGGCCACCGTGCGGGCCCGCCGGAACTCGCCCAGCGCCTCGTACGCCTCCACCAGGTCGAACAGCGCCCTGGCCAGCTCGTACCGGTCGCCGGCGAGCTGGAGGTACTCCACCGCCTGGCGCAGCAGCGCCGGACGGCGGGCCGGCTCGGAGACGGCCGCCTTGAGCCGCATCCCGATGCCGCGTCCCCGGTAGGCGCCGGGGCCGCAGCCGTCCAGGTGGGCCTTGATCAGCTCCCTGGCCTCCTCGGTCTGGCCCATCCGCAGGCACGCCTCGGCCGCGTCGGCCTGCCAGGGGATCAGCGCCGGGTTGTTCAGGCCCCAGGCCGTCACCAGCTCGCCGCAGCGCAGGAAGTCGTGCAGGGCGGCCACGAACGACTCGCCGGCCAGGTTGTAGCGGCCGCGGGCGTACAGGTAGTGCAGGCCGTAGCGGGTCTGGAACATGGCCTCGGCGACCGGCCGGTCCAGCGGGTCGCGCACGGCCTCGTGCCGGCCCATCGCGGTCAGCGCGATGACCAGGCTGGCCAGCGGGCCGCCGATGGCCACGCCCCAGCTGCTCATCGGGATCGTGTCCAGCGCGATGCGGGCGTGCCGCTCGGCGGCGGGCATGTCGCCCTGGCGGATCGCGATCTCGGCCCGGATGGCCGCCAGCCGGGCCCGGCGGCTCGGCGCCTGCCTCGCCGCCGCCTCGTCGCCGAACAGGTCGCACAGCGGCGCCGCGCGCTCGCAGCGCCCGGCGTAGGTGAGGGCGAGCAGCGAGTTCTCCACGACGTCCAGGGACATCTCGTCCAGCCGCTCGCCCTCTAAAATACGTTCGACGGCGTCGAGGTTGTGCTCGCGCGGGCCGTGGGTGAGCACCTCGGCCAGCGCGAGCGTGGACTCCAGCCGCCGGTTGACGGCGACCGACACCATCCCGGCCAGGATGTGCTCGCGCGGCGGGTTGGCCACGTACGCGGCCAGCGGCGGGCAGGTCACCCGCAGCCAGAGCTGCGCCACGACCAGCTCGGCCAGCGTCGCGTGGTCGGACGCCGACGCCTCCTGGTTGAGCTGCTCCAGCACGTCGCGGGCGTCCTCGAAGCGGCCGTGCCACAGCAGCGCGCGGGCCAGCACGACGGCGTCGCTGCCGTGCAGGCTGCCCTTCTGCAGCGCCTCGGTGAGCTGGTCCAGGTGCCCGGCGGGGGTGGCCGGGTTGATCCGCCACTCCGCGCGGACGAGCATGGTCATCAGCTTGGAGCGCTGGAGCTCGTCGGTGCACTCGCGCCAGGCCAGCTTCAGGTAGGCCACCGCCGACTCCACCTCGCCCTTGCGCAGCGCGGCCAGCGCGGCCTCCTCCAGCGTCGGCACCACCCACGGCGCCTCGACCCTGGCGGCCTGCAGCAGGCGGTCGGCGACCACGCCGGGCCGCACGCCGCGCGTGTAGGCCAGCTCGGCGGCGCGGCGGTACAGCTCCTTGCGCTCGGACAGGTCCATGCCGGCCAGCACCGCCGAGCGCACCGCCTCGTGCCGGTAGCCGCCGCCGCGCAGCAGGCCGGTCGCGCCGATCGTGAGCAGCTCCCTGCTGACGTCCACGGCGGGCAGTTCGAGCATCTCGGCCAGCCCGTCGGCCTCGCCGAGGATGGCCAGGCCCTGCGCCACCCGGACGGTACGCGGGTGGCTGCGCCGCAGGCACGTCTCGACCGCCCGGACGAACCGGTCGCCGACGACCAGCTCGCGCGGCGGCTCCTCCACGGCCCGCAGGTGCTGGCGGTAGTCGGCGGCCAGCTCGCCGGCCAGCAGCGGGTTGCCGCCGCTGATCGTGTGCCACTCGTCGGCGAACCGCTCGGTCGCGCTGAGCCCCACCTGGCCCGCCACCAGCGCGGCCACGCCCCTGCGGGAGAGCGGGGCGAGCTGCAGGCGCAGGCAGTGCGGCAGCCGCAGCAGGTCGGTCTCCAGCGGACCGTCCGTGCCCTGCCGGTCGTTGAGCGCGAACACCGCCACGATCCGCGCGTTGCGCACCCGCCGCGCCAGGTAGGCCAGGCAGAGCAGGGACGTGCGGTCGGCGTGGTGCACGTCGTCCACGACGACCACCAGCGGGCAGCGTTCGGACAGGTCGAGCAGCACCGTGACGAGGGCGTGCACGACCTGCGGGTCGAGCAGCCGCTCGGCGTCGGCGTGCGCCGCGGTCGCGGTCCGCACGCCCTCCGCCAGCAGTTTCTCCGAGCGCTCGCGCTCCTCCTCGACCAAGGGGGCGTCCTGGATGAGCTGGCGGAGCAGGCCCAGTTGCAGGTCCTGCTCCATGCGCGATCCTGTCGCCGTCACCGCGAGCGCGCCCAGCTCTATGGCCTGTTCGGACAACGCGCGCAGCAGCGCGCTCTTGCCCGTCCCGGCGGGCCCGCTGACCAGCGCGACCCGTCCACGGCCGAGGATGGCGTTGGCGACGAGCGACTCCAGGCAGGACATCTCCTCCTGCCGTTCGATGAGAGTCATGGCCGTCTCCCCACATGTCGTGTTGCGCTCACGCTAGGCCGGGGTGGTATTCGATCTCTATCGTCCCGCCATCAGCCGCCGGTTCCTGGCCGCGCGCCGGCGTCCGGGCTCGGGAAGGGCCAGGTCGGGGGCAGGGTCGGGGGCGGGTGCGGCGGCCGGCGGGTCCGCGCGGCGGGCGCGGGCCACGGCCGTGCCCACGGCGGCCAGGGCCGCGGCTACCGCGTCGGGCGCGGCGCCGGCGCCCCACGCCGTGCCGCCGTCCAGGCCGCACCGGGCGTAGACGGTCACCTCGCCGCCGGCGGCGCCGGTCGCGCCGTCGAGGTGGTGCACGGCCCGGACCCGGACGCCGGCGGCCTCCAGCGCCGCGCGCAGCGCCGCCGCCGTGTCCGATCGGGCCCGCCCGTACGCGCCGCCGTCGACGTGCAGCGTGGCCACCGTCCCGGCGAGATCGCCGGGCAGGCCGCCGGGGTCGCCGGGGTCGCCGGGGGTCAGGTACTCCTGCTCGAACAGCCGCCTGATCCGCTCCGGCTCGACCTCGCCCTGCCCGGCCTCCGCCATCGCCTGGACGGCCCGGCCCAGCTCGATCTGCAGCCCGCGCGGCAGCGTGATCCCGTACCGGGCGTTCAGCAGGTACGCCGGTCCCGCCTTGCCCGACTGACTGGTGACCCGGACCACCGCCTCGTACGTGCGCCCCAGGTCCCGCGGGTCCACCGGCAGGTACGGCACCTCCCACGGCAGCTCCGCAGGGTCGTTCCCGGTACGGGCCGCCTCCCGGTCCATGGCGTCGAACGCCTTCTTGATCGCGTCCTGATGCCCGCCGGAGAAGGCGGTGAACACCAGGTCGCCCCCGTACGGGTGGCGCGGCGGCACCGCGAGCCCGGTGCACTCCTCGACGACGCGCCGCACCCGGTCGAGCTCGGAGAAGTCGACGCCGGGGTCGACGCCCTGGGTGGCCAGGTTCAGGCCCAGCGTGACCAGGCAGACGTTGCCCGCCCGCTCGCCGTTGCCGAACAGGCAGCCCTCGACGCGCTGGGCGCCGGCCAGCATCGCCAGCTCGGCCGCCGCGACCCCGGTGCCGCGGTCGTTGTGCGTGTGCACCGACAGGCAGACGTGCTCGCGGTGCGGCAGGTTGCGGTGCAGCCACTCGATCTGGTCGGCGAACACGTTGGGCGTCGAGCGCTCGACCGTCGTCGGGAAGTTCAGGATGATCGGCCGGTCGGGGCCCGGCTGCCAGACGTCCATGACGGCCGCGCAGACCTCCAGCGCGAAGTCCGGCTCGGTGTCGTGGAAATGCTCAGGCGAGTACTGAAACCGAACATCACCCTCTTCGAGTAATTTATCGGCATATTTCATGACCAATCGGGTTCCCTGGACCGCCAGGTCCTTGCACTCGTCCCGGTTCATCCCGAACACCAGCCGCCGCGCCAGCGGCGAGGTCGCGTTGTAGAGGTGGATCGTCGCCCCGGGCGCCCCGCTCACGCTCTCCACCGTGCGCTCGATCAGCTCGTCGCGCGCCTGGGTCAGCACGGTCACGCACACGTCGTCCGGGATGCGGTCGCGCTCGACCAGGAGCCGGACGAAGTCGTAGTCGTCCTGGCTCGCCGCCGGGAAGCCGACCTCGATCTCCTTGTAGCCCATGCCCACCAGCAGGTCGAACAGCACCAGCTTGCGGCCGGGGTCCATGGGCCTGGGCAGCGCCTGGTTGCCGTCCCGCAGGTCGGTGGACAACCAGCGCGGCGGCGCGGTGAGCACGGCGTCCGGCCAGGCGCGGTCGCCGAGCGGCATCCGGGGGAAGGGTCGATAGCGGCTGATCTTCATGTCCGGCCTCACTGTCCCTCAGCTGAGCGATCCGAAATAGACGGTCGAGAAATGCGGCGAGATCAGCACGACGATGTGGTTCACGGCGGTCTCGTCCACCATGCGGAAGGTGACGACGATCTCCGGATACGCCGGCCGCAGCCCGAGCCCGACGAAGTACGGGTCGGTGGCGAACACGATGCGGTACAGGCCGCGGTCGAGCGGGCGGTCGGCCCACTCGCTGACCGATCCGTCCTGGTCCGTACGGGTCTCGGCTTCGAGCACCCATTGCCCGTCGGCGTCATGGTCCAGGCGTACGTGCAGGTCGGCCGCACCCCGGCCGTAGACCGCGTCCTGGGCTTGCACCGCTATTCCCATCGAACCTCTCCGAGTGGTCCGCGCGGGCCGTCCGCGCACATGGCCACCCGGACGACGACAGGTCGCGCCGCCCGGGCTCGCGCCCAAGGCTCGCGCCGCCGCCTATCCGCCGGACCTCCGGCCGCTATCGCCGCGCTATCGCCGTCCGATCGCCGCCGATCGCGAAAAGAGGCGGCCGCCTTATTTCGCGCTATCGCCGCTATCGCCGGCGGGTGCGGGGACGGGTGTGCACAGCGTCCAACGTGCGCTGATGCCCGACGAAAAGAAGATGGATAAAGCGCGAATTGCGCACCGTGTGAGCGTCATTTCCGAAGCCGCGGCGAAGACCGCGGTAATCACCCGGAGGTAGATCGAAATGACCGCGACCACCACCCTCACCGCCCGCGTCCGCCTCACCCTCGCGCTGCTGCTCGCCGCGCTGGCCGGCTTCGCCGCCATCGCCGCCGCGCCGGCCCCCGCGCACGCCGTTCCGTCCGCCGGCCAGCACGACACCGTCACCGGCACGATGGACTGGCCGTGGGGCCTGATCGAGGGCGCCTTTCAGCGCTGACGGTGACAGGCAACACGGATCGCCCTGAAACGCTCCAAAACTGGCCACATACCCAAGGGCGTTGTACCATCCACCCAAACCATGGCAGAAACTTTTGAGGGGTAAGCACCAGTTACGCCGCTCATCATGGCAATCACGCCCGGATTCCGGTCGCTTCGGGAAAGATCTTTGACCGAGGGCGATGATTTGTTTGAGGGGATGCGGGTGGAGTTTCGCGTGTTGGGAGCGCTCGAGGTAACTGCGAGCGAGAGACAGCTCGATCTTGGCGGGGCGCGGCAGCAGATCGTCCTCGCCGTCCTGATCCTGAACGCCAATCACTCGGTCACACTGGACCGCCTCGTCGAGGCGATCTACGACGAGGACCCCCCGGCCACGTCGCGCGCACAGGTGCAGATCTGCATCTCCGCGCTCAGGCGCCTGTTCAGCGCCCACGGCCACCCCGAGATGATCGTCACCACCCGGCAGGGCTACATGTTGCGCGCCCCCGCCGACGCGATCGACGCACGCCGTTTCGAGAGCCTTGTGAGCCGGGCCCGCAAGGCTCGCGACGGACGTTCCTTCCCCGAGGCCATCCAGCACTACCGCGAGGCGCTGGGGTTGTGGCGCGGCCCGGCTTTCGACGGCATCGACAGCAGGGCCGTGCAGGCGCTGGCCAGCGGGGTCGCCGAGCAGCGCGTCACCGCCAACGAGGACTGCGTGCAGCTCGAACTGGACCTCGGCCGCCACCACGAGCTCGTCGGCGAGCTGGCCGCGCTGGTCCAGGAACACCCGCTCAGGGAGGGACTGGCCGCCCAGCTCATGGTCGCCCTCTACCGCTCAGGACGGCAGGCCGAGGCGCTCCAGGTCTACCGCGACGCCCGGCGGGTCATCGTCGAGGAGCTGGGCATCGAGCCCAACGAACGGCTCCAGCAGCTCGAATCGGCCATCCTCACCTCCGACGAGAGCCTGGAGGCGCAGCCGCCGCCCGCGGCGGCCCCGGCCGAGCCGCCCGCCCGTCCGCCCGCGGTGCCCGGCATGCTCCCTTCCGACATCGCCGACTTCATCGGGCGGCAGGCCCAGCTCGACGTCATCAGGCAGCGGGTGACCGTCCCCCTGGCCGGGGACGGCCGCTTCGCCGTGCCCGTCATCGCGGTCGCCGGGCGGGCCGGGATCGGCAAGACCACGATCGCCGTGCACGCCGCGCACAGCGTCGCCGCGCACTTCCCCGACGGCCAGCTCTTCGCCGACCTGCACGGCGGCGTCTCCCGCCCGGTCCACCCGATGCAGGTGCTCGACCGGTTCCTGCGGGCCTGCGGCGTGCAGGGGACGGCGCTGCCCGACACCCTCGGCGAGCGGGCCGAGCTGTACCGCATGCTGCTGGCCGACCGCAGGATGCTGATCGTGCTCGACGACGCCGCCGCCGAGAGCCAGGTGCTGCCGCTGTTACCCGGCAGCCCGACCTCGGCCGTCATCACCACCAGCCGGACCCGGCTCGGCGGGCTGGCCGGCGCCACCCACGTGGACGTCGACCTCTTCGACGCCGCCCAGTCCGTCGAGCTGCTGTCCCGCATCGCCGGGGCCGAGCGCGTACGGGCCGAGCCGGAGTCGGCCGCCGCCCTGGCCGAGCTGTGCTGCTTCCTGCCCCTCGCGCTGCGCATCGCCGGCGCCCGCCTGGCCTCGCGCCCCCACTGGGCCGTGGAACAGCTCGTGGACCGGCTCGGCGACGAGGCTCGCCGGCTCGACGAGCTCAAGCACGGCGACATGGGCATCAGGGCCAGCCTGTCGCTCACCTACGACGCGCTCACCGAGCACGCCCGCCGCCTGTTCCGCCGGCTGGCGATCCTGCACTCGCACATCTTCTCCGCCTGGACCGGCGCCGCCCTGCTCGACCGGCCGCTGGCCGACGCCCAGGACCTCTTCGACGACCTGGTCGACGCCCAGCTCATCGAGGTCGCCGGGGTCGGCAGGAACGTCAACGTCCAGTACCGCTTCCACGACCTCATCCGCGTCTACGCCCACGAACGCCTGGCCGCCGAGGAGCCGCCCGCCGAGCGCAGCGCGGCGCTGGCCCGCGTGCTCGACGCGCTGCACCGCCTCACCGAGACCGCCAGGACCCGCGAGTACGGCCCGCCCGCAGGCCCCCACCTGCGGCCCGGCCCCGACTCGCCGCTCCCGGCCGAGCTGGTCGAGCGGCTGGTCGCCGACCCGATCGGCTGGTTCGAACGCGAGCGCCACGTGCTGCTGGCCGGCATCCGCCAGGCCGCCCAGGCCGGCTTCGTGGAGCTGTGCTGGCGCACCGCGATGAACGCCGAGCCCTTCTTCGAGCTGCACGTCTACCTCGACGACTGGCGCGAGATCCAGGAGATCGCCCTGGAGGCCGCCCGCCGGGCGGGGGACGAGCGCGGCCAGGCCGAGATGTTGTGCGTGCGCGGCACGCTGGCCCAGACCGAGCAGCACTTCGGCGAGGCCAGACGCGACTTCGAGGCGGCCCTGACGCTGTTCGAGAAGACCGGCAACGTCGTGCAGATCGCCCGGTCCCGGCGGAACCTGGCGTTCCTGGAGCGCATGAACGGCCAGCTGGACGCCGCCGCGACGCACCTGGAGCAGGCGCTGGCCATCTTCACCGACATCGGCGACCAGATCTCGGCCGCGCACACGCTGGACAACCTGGCCGCCATCCGGTCGGAGTGCGGCGACATCGACGACGCCAAGATCATGCTGGCCGAGGCGCTGGTCCGCGGGAAGAGCGGCGGCAGCCGGCGCATCATCTCCCAGATCCTGCACCGGATGGGCCGGGTGCACCTGCAGGCCGAGGAGTTCGCGCTGGCGGCCGGCGCGTTCGAGGAGGCGCTCACGCTGGTGGAGGAGATCGGCGACACCGTCGGCGAGTCCTTCGCCCTGCACGGCCTCGGCATCGCCCACCTGCGCAGGGGACGCCTGCGCGAGGCCGGCGACCTGCTGCGCCGGGCGCTGGCCGTGGCCGAGACCGCCCGCCACCGCCTGGCCGAGGCGCACGCCCTGGCCGGGCTGGGCGAGCTGGCCGTCACCGCGAACGAGCCCGGCGACGCGATCGGCCGCCTGCGCAAGGCGGTCACGCTCTTCCGCCAGATGCGCGCGCCGCTGTTCGAGGCGCAGACGCTCACGATGCTGAGCGAGGTGCTGGTCGCCCTCGGCGACGCCAGCGCGGCCGAACGGGCGCTGTCGCGGGTGCACGAACTGGCCGACACGGTCGACGAACGGGCCGGTCAGCGGCTGCGCGACAACCTGTCCTCGGCCGCCGGGCTGGTGGAGGGCATCGGCTGACAGCCCTTCTTCGCCGTCATCCCGCACTGTCAGAGATGCCCGCGGGGGCCCGTCGCTGGGATTCTGGCGAGCATGAAGGCTCTGGTGCTGTCCGGCGGGTCGGGCACCCGCATGCGTCCCTTGAGCCACTCCATGCCGAAGCAGCTCATCCCGATCGCCAACAAACCGGTCCTGGAGCACGTGCTGGAGAGCCTGCGCGCGCTCGGCGTGACCGAGATCGGCCTCGTGGTCGGCGACAGGGAGGCGCAGATCGCCGAGGTCGTCGGCGACGGCTCGCGGTTCGGGACGCGCGTCACCTACATCCGCCAGCTCCGCCCGCTGGGGCTGGCCCACTGCGTCAAACTGGCGCGACCCTTCCTCGGCGGCGACGACTTCGTCATGTATCTCGGCGACTGCGTCCTGGCCGACGGCATCGGCCCGATCGCCGAGGAGTTCCACGCGTTGCGCCCGGCCGCCCAGATCGTGGTGCACCGGGTGGCCGACCCGCGGCCGTTCGGCGTCGTCGAGACCGACGAGACCGGCGCGGTGCTGCGGGTGGTGGAGAAGCCGGAGCAGCCGCGCAGCGACCTGGTCATGACCGGCGTCTACTTCTTCACCCCGGCCGTCCACGAGGCGGTGGACCGCATCGTCCCCGGACGCCGGGGCGAGCTGGAGATCACCGACGCCGTCCAGTGGCTGCTGACGTCCGGCCAGGAGGTCAGGGCGAGCCTCTACCGCGGCTACTGGAGCGACGCCGGCCGCGTCGAGGACGTCCTGGAGTGCAACCGGCGGCTGCTGGCCCGGCTCTCCCGCGACATCGCCGGCCACGTGGACGCCACCAGCCTGGTACGCGGCGACGTCGTGCTCGGCCCCGGCGCGCGGGTGGTCGCCTCCGTCGTCGAGGGACCGGCGATCATCGGCCCGGACACCCTGATCGTGGACAGCCACATCGGGCCCGGCACCTCCATCGGACGCGACTGCGTGGTGCGCTCCACCCGCCTGTCCGACTCCATCGTGCTCGACGGCGCCTCCATCGTGGCCGCCAGCGGCCTGCGCGGCTCGCTCATCGGGCGCTACACCACCGTCGCTCCCGGCCGCAGCGACCACCGTCTCGTGGTCGGCGACCACACGCGGATCGAGCTGACCACATGAACCCAGGGAACAAGGAGTGAGGACGTGACCGACGACGGCGCCCCGCGCGCGGGGCGGAAAGAGTGGCTCGGGCTGGTGGCGCTGTTCCTGCCCACGATGCTCGTGGCCCTGGACATCAGCGTGCTGTTCCTGGCGTTGCCGCACCTCAGCGCCGACCTGGGCGCGGACGCCACCCAGCAACTGTGGATCACCGACATCTACGGCTTCATGACCGCCGGGTTCCTGGTCACCATGGGCTCGCTCGGCGACCGGATCGGCCGCCGGCGGCTGCTGCTGGCCGGGGGCGCGGCCTTCGGCCTGCTGTCGCTCCTGGCCGCCTTCTCCACCAGCCCCGAGATGCTGATCGCGGCCCGCGCGCTGCTCGGCGTCGCCGGGGCCACGCTGCTGCCCTCGACGCTGTCGCTGATCGGCGTCATGTTCCGCGACCCCCGCCAGTTCGGCCTGGCCATGGCCGCCTGGGGCACGGCCTTCATGCTGGGCATCGCGCTCGGCCCGGTGGTCGGCGGCGCGCTGCTGGAGCGCTTCTGGTGGGGGTCGGTCTTCCTGATGGGCGTGCCGGTCATGCTCCTGCTGCTGGCCGCGGCCCCGCTGCTGCCGGAGTTCCGCGATCCCGCCGGCGGCCGGATCGACCTGGTCAGCGTCGTGCTGTCGCTGGCGGCGATCCTGCCGCTGATCTACGGGCTCAAGGCGGTCGCCCGCGACGGCTGGGGCGCCGGTCCGGCCGTCGCGGTCGCCGCCGGGCTGCTCGTGGGGGCGGTGTTCGTGCACCGGCAGCGCGCGCTGGCCCACCCGCTGCTGGACGTGCGGCTGTTCCGCCACCGCGCGTTCACCGCCGCGGTGCTGATCGGGCTGCTGTGCGGGGCGCTGCAGACCGGGACCGGCATGGAGGTCGCGCTGTTCCTGCAGACGGTCGAGGGCATGTCGCCGCTGGAGGCGGGGCTGTGGCTGCTCGGCCCGGCCGTCGCGCTCATCGTCTCGATCAACCTCACCCCGCGGCTGGCCAGCCGGGTGCGGCCGGCGTACCTGCTGGGCGGCGGCATGGTGATCGCGGTCGTCGGGCAGCTCCTGCTCACCCAGGTCGTCGTGGGCGCGGTGACCGCGCTGATCGTCTTCCTGGGCGTGTGCTACTTCGGCGTCGGGCCGGTCGGCGGCATGATCAACCAGGTGGCGATGAGCACCAGCCCGCCGGAGCAGGCTGGTTCGGCCGCCTCGCTGGTGGCCACCGGCGGCGAGTTCGGCGTCGCGCTCGGCGTCGCGACCCTGGGCAGCCTCGGCACCGCCGTCTACCGGGGCACGTTCGCCCCGCCCGCCGGCACCCCGGCGCTCGCCCAGGACGGCATCACCGGCGCGGTCACCGTGGCCGGGCAGCTGCCCGCCGACCAGGGCGCGGCGCTGCTCGGCGCGGCCCGCGAGGCGTTCACCGCCGGGCTGCACGCGGTCGCCTGGGCGAGCGCGGCCCTGTGCGCCGTGCTGGCCGTGCTCGCGCTGGTCCGGCTGCGCGGCGTGGCGCCCTTCGCCGGGGTTCACGACGGCCACCACCAGCCGGACCAGGAGCCCGTCCTGGTGGACTGAGCCGAGCGCACGAGACCGAGCGCACGAGACCGAGCACACGAGACCGAGCACACGAGAAAGGCGGGCCCGGTTCACCGGGCCCGCCTTCGCCGTCCGGAGGGTCAGTCCAGGCCGAACCGGGCGCGGGACAGCTCCCGGTTGGCCAGGGCCGCCAGGTAGATCGCGAACCCGGCGTGGCTGTGCGTGGTGGACATGTCCCGCCAGATCCGCTCCATGCGCTGGCCGTCCCTGACCGCGCTGGAACCGGCCGTCGGGAACAGGCAGCCCTCCACGGCCC
This sequence comes from Nonomuraea sp. NPDC001684, assembly GCF_053596515.1. NCBI lineage: Bacteria > Bacillati > Actinomycetota > Actinomycetes > Streptosporangiales > Streptosporangiaceae > Nonomuraea > Nonomuraea sp. NPDC001684. The sequence goes on along the minus strand of NZ_JBSFGJ010000212.1, from coordinate 1,768 downwards.
GCCAGGCCAGCCGGGCGACCTCGCGGCTGACGGTGGCCAGGCGCACGTCCCGCTCCCTGGTGAACGCCTCCGGGCCCGCCGCGCAGGTCCGGCTCCACTGCTGGACGGCGTTGGTCATGGCCGCCTCGGCGGCGGCGAGCATGCCGGCGGCCTCGCCGTACCAGAACTGGTAGTCGGGGTCCTCGGCGCGGGTGGTGAACGGCGGGAAGATGGTCGTCCTGGTCCGCATCAGCTCCTCGTAGGCGTCCAGGGCGCCCTGGGCCATGCCGAGCACGACGGCCGCGCTGCCGAGCAGCATGACGCTGAGCGGGCCGCCGCCGTACTCGGGGTTGCCGTGCAGGTCCCGGCCCGGGGTCCCGCCGGTGACGACCGCCTGGCTGAGGTGGATCGGCAGCGTGAGGTGGCCGGGGACGCGGCCGCCCTCCATGGCGATGCTGTGCGAGCCGCTGCCCTTCAGGCCGAGCTGGCCGCCCCAGTCGTCCAGCCGGCGCCACTGGTCGCGCGGCGCGACGAACAACATCGGCTGCCCGTCCACGACGACGTGGCCCATGAAGTGGGTGGCGTACGGGGCTCCCGAGCAGTAGCTCCAGGTGCCGTCGAGGAGCCACCCGCCCTCGCCGTCCGGACGGGCCGAGCCGCCGGGCGCGACCGTGGCCGGGCAGACGAAGTCCCCGCAGGCGAACAGCTCGCTCTGGGCCCGCTCGCCGAACAGCGTGGCCACCGCCAGCGTGTGCGCCGAGCCGAAGGAGTACATCCAGCCGGTGGACGGGCAACCCCGCGCGAGCGTCATCGACACCCGCATGAAGGTCTCCACGCCGAACTCGTAGCCGCCGAAGCGGCGGGGGACCAGGATGCGGTAGAAGCCCGCCCTGGCGAACGCCTCGTGGGTGTCGGGGGCGTAGTAGGTGCGCCGCTCCGTCTCGGCCTGGCGCTCGACCAGGGCGGGCACCATGGCCTCGGCCCTGGCGACGATCTCGTCGGGGGTGAGCCCGGGCTCGGGCGGAGCCATGGGGGCGTGGGTGACGGCTGTCATGCTGCGCGAACCCTTCGTCTCGGGTTTTCCCTCAAGGCTCGCCCGGCGCCGGTGACCTTCGCATCTCCGTGCGTGCCCGGCAATCCCGCACGCCGGAAGATGCGCCCGTCAACCGGCGAATGGGACGTTCAGGGAGCAGTGTCTCGACTGACGTCCCGGGAGGACATGGTGTTGATGACAGGTGCTCCGGCGCGGGAAGACCTCGTCCGCCGCGCGACGGAGGCAGGCCCTGTCCTGCGCAGGAACGCGGCCTGGGCGGAGGAGAACCGCAGGCTGCACGAGGAGACGATCGAGGCGCTGGCCGAGGCCGGCGTCTTCAGGCTGCGGACGCCGCGCCGCTACGGCGGTTTCGAGGCGGACACGCGCACCCTGGTCGAGGTCGCCGCCGAGCTGGGCCGCGCCGACGGCGCCGCGGCGTGGACGGCCTCGGTCTACTGGATCCCGACCTGGATGGCCGCCCACTTCCCCGAGGCCGTCCAGGACGAGGTGTTCGCCACCCCCGACGTGCGCATCTGCGGCACGCTCAGCCCCACGGCGATGGCCGTGCGCGCCGAGGGCGGCATCGTGGTCAACGGCAAGTGGGGCTTCGTCAGCGGCGCCCACCACAGCCACTGGCAGGAGATCGTGGCCGTCGTCGTCGGCCCGGACAGCGAGCCCGAGCCGGTCATGGCGCTGGTGCCGATGAGCGACCTGACCGTCATCGACGACTGGCACACCTCCGGCCTGCGCGGCACC
>NZ_JBSFGJ010000211.1:0-15986 GCF_053596515.1 Nonomuraea sp. NPDC001684 | reverse complement strand
CCCGGGCGGCGCGCACCACACCGGGCGCGGAGGTGGCCGCCTCGGTGGCCCCGTGCGTGAAGGGGTCGCCGTCGTACGCGGCAGGGGCGGTGGCGGGGGGTTCCTCGGCGGCCGGGATGTAGGAGACCTCGCCCGCCGCCCCCCTCGCCCCGACGTACAGCTCGCCGTTGATCACGATGCCCATGCCGACGCCGGTGCCGATGGACACCAGGGCAAAGTTGACCTTGCCCTGCCCGGCCCCGTGGACGTGCTCGCCGACGGCGGCCAGGTTGATGTCGTTCTCGATGACGAGGTCGACGCCCAGGGCGGCGTACAACCGGTCGGCCAGGTCAGGCGGGCCGGGCAGGTTGGGGGCGAAGTCGAGGCCGCCGCGCACGGGGTCGTACACACCGGGTGAGCCCACCACCGCGCAGGTGATCGAGCGCCACTCGACCTCGGCCTCGCGGGCCGCCGCCCCGGCCAGCTCGCCGACCAGCTCGGCCAGCTCAGCCGAGGTGCGGGCCGTGTTGCGGCCGTCGGTACGCCCCGCGAACGCGCCGCGCAGGTCGGCCACGGCCACCCTGATCCAGTCGCGGCCGATGTCGATGCCGGCGACGTGGGTCGAGGCGGCGTTCACGTCGTAGAGCGAGGAGACCGGGCCGGGCCGTCCGGACACCTCGCCCACCAGGTGGACCAGGCCGTCCTCGGCCAGCCCCGCCAGGGCGGCCGAGACCGTGGGCTTGGACAGGCCGGTGCTCTTGGCCAGGTCGGCGCGCGAGGCGGGGCCGTGCTCGTGCAGCTGGTCGAGCAGACGGCGCTCGTTGAGCACCCGCAGCAGCCGTGGATTCGCCAGGTCGCGTCGCATGTCCGGCCTCCCTCCGAGGTGCACTCTAGCCAACACGCCTGATAGTAAACTACCTTTCTTACCAAGCGGGGGCGGGCATCTTCTGAGAGGACGAAGTGCGATGCACCGAGCTTGGCGACTCATCCCCGCGGCGGCGGTCCTGCTGGCCGCCGCCTGCGGGAACAGCACCACCACCGGCACGACGGCCACTCAGGCCGACGGGCCGCGGCAGGGCGGGACGATCGCTCTGTTCCTGCCCGAATCCAAGACCACCCGATACGAAGCCTTCGACCGCCCGCTGTTCGAGGCCAAGGTCAAGGCGTTGTGCCCCGCCTGCAAGGTGATCTACGGCAACGCCGAGCAGGACGCGGCCAAACAACAACAACAGGTCGAGGCCGCGCTCACCCAGGACGCCGACGTGCTCGTCCTGGACGCCGTGGACGCCAATGCGGTCGCGCCCCTGGTCAATCAGGCCAGGCAGAAGAAGGTCCCGGTGGTCGCCTACGACCGGCTGATCTCGGGGATCGACTACGCCTACTACGTCTCGTTCAACAACGTACGGGTGGGCGAGATGCAGGGTCAGGCGCTGCTCGACGCCATGAACGCCAAGGGCACCACGGCCAAGGGCCAGATCGTGATGATCCACGGCTCGCCCACCGACCCCAGCTCGGCCGACTACAAGAAGGGCGCCAAGAGCGTCCTGGACGGCAGGGTCAAGGTCGGCAGGGAGTTCGACACCCCCGACTGGAGCCCCGACAAGGCACAGCAGCAGATGGAGCAGGCGATCACCGCCATCGGCCGGGACCAGATCGTCGGCGTGCTGTCGGCCAACGACGGCATGGCGGGCGGCGCCATCGCGGCCATGAAGCGCGCCGGCTACAAGGAGCTGCCGCCCATCACCGGTCAGGACGCCGAGCTGGCCGCCGTGCAGCGCATCCTCACCGGCGAGCAGTACATGACCATCTACCTGGACATCAGGAGAGAGGCGGAGAAGGCCGCCGAGCTGGCCGTCGCCCTGACCAAGGGCGAGCAGCCCGCCGCCACCTCCAAGGTGAACAACGGCACGGCCGACATCCCGGCCTTCCTCCTCGACCCCATCGCGGTCACCGCCGACAAGATCAAGGACACCATCGTGAAGGACGGGTTCTACAAGGCCGACCAGATCTGCACGGCCGAGGTCAAGGCCGCCTGCGCGAAGGCGGGCATCGAGTAGATGATCGCGGCGACCGGGATCTCCAAACGGTACGGAGCGGTGCGGGCGCTCGACGGGGCAGGGCTGGAGCTGCGTCCCGGCGAGGTCGTGGCGCTCATGGGCGACAACGGCGCGGGCAAGTCGACGCTGGTCAAGACCATCTCCGGCGCGGTCGTGCCGGACGAGGGCCAGATCACGGTGGACGGCGCGCCGGTGCGCGTCGCCACCCCGCACGACGCGCAGGCGCTCGGCATCTCGACCGTCTACCAGGATCTCGCGCTCTGCGAGAACCTCGACGTCGTGGCCAACCTGTTCCTCGGCGCCGAACGCCGCCGCTGGTCGGTGCTGCGCCACCTGAGCATGGAACGCGCGACCCGCGACCTGCTCGCCCAGCTCGACGTGCGCATCGGCGACATCAGGGTGCCGGTGTCGACCTTGTCGGGCGGCCAGCGGCAGTCGGTGGCCATCGCCAGGGCGCTGCTCGGCGAACCCCGGCTGGTCATCCTGGACGAGCCGACCGCCGCGCTCGGCGTCGAGCAGACGGCCCAGGTGCTGGCGCTGATCCGGCGGTTGCGCGAGCGCGGGCTCGCGGTGCTGGTCATCTCGCACAACCTCGCCGACGTGCGCGAGGTGAGCGACCGGGTGGTGGTGCTGCGTCTCGGACGCAACGCCGGTGAGTTCCGTACGGCCGAGGCCTCCCGCGAGGAGATCGTGGCCGCGATCACAGGAGCGGGCGAATGACGGCGATGCCGATCACGGTGACCGGACGGCTGCGCCAGGGAGAGGCCGGCGCCTGGCCGGTGGTCGGCGGCCTGGTGGCGATCACGATCGTGTTCAGCACGCTCAACGAACGTTTCCTGTCGCCCGAGAACCTCACCAACCTGGCACTCCAGATGGCCGCCACGGGCACGATCGCGCTCGGCGTCATCATGGTGCTGCTGCTCGGCGAGATCGACCTGTCGGCCGGCTCGGTCAGCGGCCTGTGCGCCACGATCATGACGATCGCGCACGTCAAGCAGGGGTGGAACGCCCTGCTGGCCATCCTGCTGGCGCTGGCGGCCGGCGCGGCGATCGGGCTGCTGCACGGGCTCATGCTGACCAAGCTGCGCATGCCGTCGTTCGTGGTCACGCTGGCCGGGCTGATGGGCTGGCTCGGGCTGCTGCTCTACCTGCTGCGCCAGGGCGGGACGATCAACCTGCCGTTCAACGGGTTCATCTCGGGGCTGAGCGACACCTGGCTGCCGGGATGGCTGTCCTGGGCACTGGTGATCGGGCTGGCCGGCGGTCACGCCGCGATCGCCACGCTGGCCAGGCGGGCACGGCTGGCCGCCGGGCTGCCCGTGGCGCCGGCCTGGCAGGTCCCCGTGACGGCGGGCGGGCTGGCGGTCGTGCTCGGCGCGGCGGTGGCGGTCATGTCGGCCGACCGCGGCGTGCCGCTGCTGCTGGTGCTCTTCGGCGCGCTGGTGGTCCTGCTCGACCTGGTCCTGCGGCACACCGCGTTCGGCCGCCACCTGTACGCCGTCGGCGGCAACGCCGAGGCCGCCAGGCGGGCGGGCATCAACGTGACCAGGATCAGGATCCTGGCGTTCGTGCTGGCCTCGACGCTGGCGGCGGCGGGCGGCGTGCTGGCCGCCAGCCGGCTGTCGGCGGTCAACCAGGGGTCGGGCGGCAGCGACATCCTGCTCATGGCCATCGCCACGGCGGTCATCGGCGGCACGTCCCTGTTCGGCGGACGGGGACGGGCCTACGCCGCGCTGCTCGGGGTGCTGGTCATCCAGTCGATCACCAACGGCATGTACCTGCTGAGCGTGGACTCCTCCGTCCGGTTCATGGTGACGGCCGGCGTGCTGGCCCTGGCGGTGGCGATCGACTCGCTGGCCCGCAGGGGCGCCGCGCGGTGAGCCGGGTCCTGGGCATCGACGTCGGCGGGACCAAGGTCGCGATCGGGGTCTCGGGCTCCGACGGGCCCGTGGTCGCCGGCCGCACCCGGCTGGAGACCGGCCCGGACACGCTCGTCCGGGCCCTCGCCGCGGCCCGCGCCCTGGACGGGCGGCCGGCCGCGGTCGGCTTCTCCACCTGCGGAGTGATCAGGGACGGCGTGGTGCGCCTGGCGCCGAACGTCCCCGGCTGGGAGGGGCTGGAGCTGCCCAGGCTGCTGCGCGAGGAGTTCGGCGCGACGCCGGTGGCCATCGACAACGACGTGAACGCGGCGGCGGCGGCCGAGCTGCGGTGGGGCGCGCTGCGCGGCGTCTCCACGGGCGTCTATCTCAACCTCGGCACCGGCCTGGCGGCGGCCCTGGTGGTCGGCGGCCGGGTGGTGCCCGGCGCGCACGGCGCGGCGGGCGAGATCGGCTACCTCCAGGTCACGCCGGGGCAGGCGGCCTTCGCCGACGGGCGGGTGCCGCTGGAGGAACTCGTCTCCGGCGCCGGGCTGGCGGCCAGGGGCGGCGCGCTGCTCGGCCGCGCGACCACGGCGGAGGAGGTGCTCGCCGCGCGTTCCGGGCCGCTGGCGGAGCTGGTGGCGCAGGCGTTGTCGGTGCTGACCATGACCGTGGCGAACCTGTGCGTCACCCTCGACCCCGAGGTGCTGGTCGTGGGCGGCGGCATGATGGGCGCGGCCGGGCTGATCGTGCCCAGGCTGGCCGGGGAGGTGCGGCGCGCCGTGCCGTTCCCGCCGGAGATCCGGCCCGGCCGGTTCACGGACGACGCGCCGCTGCTCGGCGCGCTCGCCCTGGCCCACGCCGCGGCGCGGGCCTGAGGGCGGCGCTACCGGGCGGAGTTCTGGGGGGCGCCGCCGTTGTCCCTGCGGTCGAGGGCGGTCTGCAGGGCCTCGGCGGCCTCGTTCTCGTTCTCTTCGGTACGGTTCCAGGCGTACATCTCGTACATGTCGCTCATCTCGTTTCGCTGGCGCGTTCCAGAAAAGGGGGCGTCGGACCCCGGTCGCGAATCCGACCGGGCCTGCTCTCGCGGGTCCGGGTCACGGACCGGGCGAAGGGAAGGGACTGACCGGCCGACGGCATCACCACTCACCGCGGCGGGTCGTCGGCCTGCCCTAACAGGCCCCGCCGCGGCAGGTAATGAGTACGAGAACCTGGCGCATTTCCATCCACGGTACCCGGCGGCTGTTTCGCTGTCTCGTTGGATGTCCTACTATCTCGCATTCTGAGACAAGAAAAGGCCGCCACCCGGAACGGTCCAGGTGACGGCCTTCCCCCGGATCGGGGGCTCAGTCCTCAGGTCGCGAGGTCAGTCCTCCAGGTCGACCGAACGGCCGCTCTCGGCGCCGATCTCGGCCGCGATCTGGTCGATCACGGCGGCCGGGATGGCCGAGTCGACGGTCAGCGCGATGAGCGCCTTGCCGCCCTTGACGTCGCGGGCCACCTGCATCGAGGCGATGTTCACGCCGGCCTCGCCGAGCAGCCGGCCGACCACGCCGACGACGCCGGGACGGTCGGTGTAGGCGAAGAACGACAGGTGGGCCGTCGGCTCGATCTCCATCTCGTAGCCGTTGACCTCGACGATCTTGGTGATCTGCCGGGGGCCGGACAGCGTGCCGGAGACCGAGATCTGGCGGCCGTCGGCGAGCACGCCGCGCACGGTCACCACGTTGCGCCAGTCGGGGCTCTCGGAGCTGGTCACCAGCTCCACGCTGATGCCCCGCTCCTTGGCCAGCAGCGGCGCGTTGACGTACGTGACCTGCTCCTCGATCACGTCGGCGAACACGCCCTTGAGCGCGGCCAGCTCGATGACCCGCACGTCCTGGGAGGCGATCTCGCCGCGGACCTCGACGTCGAGCTTGGTGGCGACCTCGCCGGCCAGGGCGGTGAACACCCGGCCCAGCTTCTCGGCCAGCGGCAGGCCCGGCTTGACGTCCTCGGCCACCGCGCCGCCCTGAACGTTGACCGCGTCGGGCACGAACTCGCCCGCCAGCGCCAGCTTCACGCTCCGCGCGACCTGCGTGCCGGCCTTCTCCTGGGCCTCGTGCGTGGAGGCGCCCAGGTGCGGCGTGGCGACGACCTGGTCCAGCTCGAACAGGGGGCTGTCGGTGCACGGCTCCTTGGCGAACACATCGAGGCCGGCGCCCGCGACGCGGCCCTCCTTGATCGCCGAGTAGAGCGCGGCCTCGTCCACGATGCCGCCGCGGGCCACGTTGATGATCCGCACGGACGGCTTGACCTCGTGCAGCTCCTTGTCGCCGATGAGCCCGAGGGTCTCCTTCGACTTCGGCAGGTGCACGGTGATGAAGTCGGCCTGCTTGAGCACCTCTTCGAGGCTGAGCAGCTTGACGCCCATCTGCGCGGCGCGGGCCGGCGGCAGGTAGGGGTCGTAGGCGATCAGCTCGACGCCGAACGGCTGGAGCCGCTGAGCCACGAGCTGGCCGATCTTGCCGAGGCCGAGGATGCCGACGACCTTCTCGTCCAGCTCGACGCCGGTGTACTTGGAGCGCTTCCACTCGCCGTTCTTCAGCGCGGCGTGGGCCTGGGCGGTGTTGCGAGCGCTGGCCAGGATGAGCGCGATGGTCTGCTCGGCGGCGCTGGTGATGTTGGAGGTCGGCGCGTTGACGACCATGACACCGGCCTTGGTGGCGGCCTCGACGTCGACGTTGTCGAGGCCGACGCCGGCGCGGGCGACCACGCGCAGCTTCGGCGCGGCGGCGATGGCCTCGGCGTCGACCTGCGTGGCGGAGCGCACGATCAGGGCGTCCACGTCGGCGAGGGCGGGCAGAAGCTGGGAACGGTCCGCTCCGTCGGTGTGGCGGACCTCGAAATCGGCGCCGAGCACGGCGAGGCCGGCCTCGGACAGCTCCTCTGCGACCAGAACGACGGGCTTGTTCACAGGCGTGGATCCTTAGGGGCATGCGGCGGGCTGGAGGGACACGTCGCTGGGCCCCTCGGATCCCTCAGAGTCTATCCGCGCTTGTGAACGCGTTCACGAGGGACCCACGATTTGAGACGGCCTCGCTCGGCGTCGCGACGCCCTGGACGCGGCTCCGGTACCCAGGCGGCAGCAAAGTCATCCACTCTGCACACATCTTTGTCTTGATCGGGGGATTTATTGGCCATTAGCCTGATAAGCCGTGGCCGACTACCTATGGTTCGTCATATGAGCATCGGGAATCCTGCGCTTGCCGACGTGCTCGCACAGCATGGCATGCCTCATCGCCTGCTGGCGGCCCTCGCCGACGGTGGAGTCCTGGTGGCAGTGCGACCAGATCGATCGGTCGTCCTTGGGACGACCCAGGCGGGTGACCGGGTTCTGCTCGGGTACACCAGCCCTGCTACCTACGCCAGGCACCGCGGCAGCCATTCCCTGTCGGTGTGCGACGCCGACACCATCCTGGACATCCAGCGCGTCACCGGCGTGCCGGAGATCGTGATCGACGCCGCGGGCCCCGCAGCCGCGGCCGTGCCCATCGACGATCTCCAGCGCTTCCTCACCGGCACGCGTTCGGGGCCCACACCCGTGCTGTCGGGGGCGGCGCCCGCCGCCTACGCGACCGGCGCCATGGCCACCGTCTCGCGCGTGCCCGCGCTGGCGCAGGTGGCCCCGCCCACCCCGCAGGCGCCCGCGCTGCCGTGGGTCCCCGCGCCCCGGCCCCACCTGTCGGGGCCGATGCAGCAGGTGGACCCCGGCTACCGCCGGTGCACGCACCCGATCCTGCCGGCGCTGCGGCAGGCCATCGCGCAACTGCTGGGCGACTTCCCGCTCGTGCACCACGTGTGGATCTCCGAGGCCGGCACCGCGTCCGGGGCGACCGGGATCATGCTGCACGTCAAGGTGCACATGTCGGCCGCCGAGGACGTCGTCCGCGACCTGCACCGCCTGGTACGCGCCCGCCTGCCGCAGTTCGCGGCCAGCGGCGCGCCGATCCTCATGGCCAGGGTCGCCGACGCGCGCAGCGAGCGCCGGATGATCGAGATCGGCGCGCACGTGGTCTGCGCCAACGTGCGCGAGTAGCCGACGCGGGCGAGTAGTCGGCAGGGCCCGGGAAACTGGGCCCTACCGAACAAGCCCTCGCTCGGCTTGAATGGGCCTCATGATCACATCGCCGGTGAGCGCGCCCACGGTCTCCAGGGGCGTGCGCCTCGGCTACGGCGTGGGCTCGTTCTGCACGGCCACGGTCAGCGCCGTGCCCGGCCTGCTCCTGCTGTACTACATGACCAACTTCCTGGCCGTGCCCGCGTGGCTGGCCGGGGTGGTGGTCACCGCGCCCAAGGTCTGGGACCTGATCATCAACCCGCTGGTCGGCCGCTGGTCGGACCGGACCGTCTCGCGGATGGGGCCGCGCCGCCCCTGGCTGCTGGCCGGGTCGCTGACGCTGCCCGTCGCGTTCTTCCTCGTCTTCGCCGGGCCGCCGCTGACCGGGGTCCCGGCCGCCCTGTACGTCGGGCTCTGCTTCATGGCGACGGCGACCGCGTACGCGCTGTACGAGGTGCCGTACAAGGCCATGCCCGGCGAGATGACCGACGACTACCACGAGCGCACCTCGCTGCTGCAGTGGCGGATGGTCTTCATCGGCGCGGCCACCGCGATCAGCGGCGTGCTGGCCCCGATGATCGCCACCGGTCAGGGCGACGAGGGCACGCTCGGCAGCTACCGGCTGATGGGCCTGACGATCGCCCTCATCCTGCTGGCCTCGATGCTCGGCTCGTTCTTCGGCACCGCCCGCGCCCCCATGACCGGCGCGCCGGAGGCCGACCACGGCGGGTGGCGCGAGCAGCTCGCGGCGATCAGGGGCAACCGGGCGTTCCTGTGGCTGACCGTCATGGCCTGCCTGCAGATGCTCGCCGTCAGCATGATGCTGGCCGCGGCGCCGTACTTCGCGTCGTACACGCTGGGGTCGCCGAAGAGCACGCAGACGCTCTTCGCCGCGCTGGTCGGGCCGATGCTGCTGACCATGCCGCTGTGGGTGTGGCTGGCCCGGCGCTTCGACAAGCGCGGCGCGATGATCCTGGCCGCGCTGCTGTTCGGCGGCGGCACGGCGGCGGCCATGGCGACCCCGCTGTTCGGCCCCCTGTACGCCCACCTGACCATCCTGCTCGTCGGCATCGGCATCGCCGGGGTCGAGCTCATGCTGTTCTCGATGCTGGCCGACGTGGTCGCCGCCGACGCCGCCGAGTCGGGCAAGCGGCGGGCCGGCGTGCTGACCGGGCTGTGGACGGCCATCGAGAGCGGCGTCAGCTCGTTCGGGGCGCTGATCTTCGGGGTCATCCTGTCGATCGGCGGGTTCGTCGAGTCCGACGCGAGCACGCCCGTCCAGCAGCCGGACAGCGCCGTGACCGCGGTCCTGGTCGGGCAGACCGCGGTCCCGGCGCTGATCATCTTCCTGTCCGTGCTGGTGACGCTGCGGTACCGGCTCAGGCCACCCGACGGGCCAGCACCAGGCGTGTCCGGGTGAGCAGCCCGGCCACCAGGGCCGCCACCAGCGGCAGGCCCAGCACGACCACGGCCAGGAACGACCAGGGGACGTCGATCGCGCCCGGCCCCGCCAGCAGCGCGTTCATGCCGGAGGCGCCGGTCCTGGTCATCGGCCAGGTCAGCGCGACACCGGCCACCGCGCCGGCGACGAGGCCGACCGCCGCGCCCAGGCCCGCGATGTAGGCGGCCTGGGCGGCCACCACCAGCCTGCGCACCCGGGGCGCCGCGCCGACCGCCGACAGATTGTTCAGGTCAGGACGCATGTCCGCCGCCGCCAGCCCGGTGGCCGCGAACGTGCCCCCGAGCACCAGGACCAGCGCCGCGCCGAGCAGCACCAGCAGGGCGACGGCGCGGTCCTCCGCCTTCCCCCGCTCGACATTCAGGTACAGGTTGCCGTTCACCTCACCCCGCAGGTCGGCCTCCATGCGCCGTTCGTCCTGCGGCGGGGACGCGGTGTAGAGCACCCGCTCGACCGTGCCGAGCCCGGCCTTGGCCAGCGCCTGCGGCGGGATCACGGCGCCCGCCTGCCGGGGGTCGGCGCCGCTCGACACCACGGCCGGGATCCGGATCCGCTTCCGCTCCTTGATGGTGTCGGAGCCCCAGTCGCTCACGGTCAGCTCGATCGTGCCGTCGCGCACCACGTCCGTGCTGAACGCCACGGCCTTGCCCGCCGCCAGCGCGGCGGCCGCCTGCGGGTCCCGGCGCTTCTGGAGGAAGGCGAGCAGGTCCGCGCCGCCGATCGGCGGCTGGTCGTAGAGCCGCTGCGCGCATGCCGGCTCGCACGTCCGCGGCACGGTCAACCAGAGGTCCCTGCCCTTGGCGTCCGTCGCCTCGTGCCCGGTGACGATGTCGGTGCCGGGGAAGCGGGCGCGGACGGCGTCCTTCAGCCGGGCCCACGTCGGGCCGTCCATCTTCGTGGCGCCGCCGATCACCGTGGTGCCCAGCGGGAACACCGTGACGTTCTGCTCCTCCTGCTGGGTGTACGCGCTGCTGCTGCCGATGCCGAGCGCGACCGCCCCCATGGTCGCCGCCATGACGGCGGCGGTGGCCGACGCCGTACGGACGCGGTGGCGCGCGGCGTCGCGCACGGACAGGCGCAGCGGGAGCGGCAGCCGGGCGGCGATCCGCGAGGTGGCCTGGACCAGCCACGGCGTCAACGCCACCATGCCGAACACGAACGGCACGAAGGCCGCGATCATCGTCACCTGACCCCTGGTCATGGCGTATCCGATCGCGCCCAGCCCGGCCGTCACCAGCACGATCCCGAGCACGGGACGCCGGGCCCGCCCGCGGGCCTCGGCGGCCCGGCCGGCCAGCACCTGCGCGGTGTTCTGCCGGCTCGCCTGCACCGCGGGCACGATCGCCGCGATCAGCCCGCTGACCAGGCCGAGCGCCGCCACGCCGAGCACCGGCAGCCACGGCACGTCGGCCGGCCCGTGCGACCAGTCCAGTTCCCTGGCCGCGATCGACTCGCCGAGCAGGCCGGGACCGATGCCCAGGACGACCCCGAGCACGGCCGCCGCACCGCCGAGCACCAGGCCGTCGGCCAGCACGATCATGCGCAGGTGCCGGGGCGACCCGCCCTGTGCGGAGATCACCGCCAGCTCCCTGCGCCGCCGCCGCAGCCCCACCGCGAACGCCGGCCCGGCCAGCAGCACGGTCTCCATGACGACGAACACGATCACCACGCCGAGCTGGACCAGGTCGCGGGTGTCATTCGGGTTCCCGCGGGAGCCGTCGTCCTTGTGGGCGTCGAGCACCGCGCGGGAGGTGACGCCGAGGCCCGCGTCATTGAGCTGCGACACCTTCGACCGCATGACCGGACCGGCGGTGTCGACCAGCCAGCCGCTGCTGTTGCCGTCGTTCTGGTGGATGAGCACCCCTTCGGGCAGGGCCAGCAGTTCCAGGATGCCGGGCCGGTTGGGGTTCTCGGCGACGCCGACCACCTTCACGGTGCGGTCCGGCCGCCGCACGGTGAGCGTGTCGCCCACCCGGACGCCCAGGTCGGCCATCTTCGGCGAGATCGCCACCTCGCCGGGCGCGGCGGCGTAGCGGCCCTGCTTCAGGGTGCGCATCCCGGCCGTCATGGGGTCGCGCAGATCGATCTCCACGACGTCCGCCTGGTTGAAGCCGTCGGGCAGCCGGACGTTGGCCGGGCTCGTCTGGAAGCGCAGCAGGCGGCCGGGGAGCAGCGTGTTGATCTCCGCGGGGGTCCACGGCCGCTGTGAGGTGCCGCTCTTCGGCTGGTACGCGGAGTCGCCGCTGTAGTCCTGCCGGACCGGGGTGCGGTACGGGAAGGTGAGCAGGCGGGCGTCGGCCGCCCCTAAGTGCGTGACCGCCCGCTCCTTCGGGGTGACGCTGGTCGTGGCGGCGCCGGTGAGCACCGCCGTGATCACCAGGACGGGCAGGCCGATCATCACCATGATCAGGGCGCTGCGGCCCTTGAAGCGCGACGCGTCCCTGCGGGAGATGCGCAGGGCGGCGAGGAAGGCGCTCATCGCGAGCTCTCCATCCGCACCGCCGACGCCTCGGCGATCAGGCCGTCCCGCAGGTAGACCACCCGGTCCGCCCAGGCCGCGTAGCGCGGCTCGTGGGTGACCAGCAGCACCGCCGCGCCCTCGTCGCAGCGGTTGCGCAGCAGGTGCAGGATCTCGTCGCCGGTGGCCGTGTCGAGCGCGCCGGTCGGCTCGTCGGCCAGCAGCAGCCGCCGTTCGCCGACCAGCGCCCTGGCGATGGCCACGCGCTGACGCTGGCCGCCGGACAGCTCCTCGGGAAACCGGTCGGCGATCTGGTCGACGCCCACGTCGGCCAGGACGGCCAGCGCCTCCCGGCGGGCCTGGCCGGCGCGCACGCCGTCCAGTTCCCTGGGCAGCATCACGTTCTCGGCGGCCGTCAGGGACGGGATCAGGTTGAGGTCCTGGAAGACGTACCCGACGCTGCCGCGTCGCAGCGCGGCCAGGTCACGGACCCCGGCCAGGTCGCGGCCCTCGATCAGGACCGTGCCCGACGTGGGCCGGTCGAGGCCGCCGGCCAGGTTGAGCAGCGTCGACTTCCCCGAGCCCGACGGGCCCATGACCGCGACGAGCTCCCCTTGTGCCACCTCCAGGCTCACGCCGCGCAGGGCGTGCACCTGGCCGTGCTCGCGGGTCACGTCCCGCAGCTCCACCACAGTCATTGGTTCTTCTCCTTGACAACGGCCTCGCAGTGGTCGAGCCAGCGCTGCTCGGCCTCGGCCTTGAAGATCATCGATTCCAGGACGAGCCGCTGGGCGAGGCCGTCACCGGCGGCCCTCTTGGCCCTGGTCAGGTCCTGGAGCGTGCGCATGGTCGCCATTCGCTGGGCCAGGATGACCGCGCCCACGTCCACGTCGGTGGCGGCGACGGCCATCGCGATCTTGATGGCGAGTTCGTCCCGAGGCCGGTCGGAGTGGTCGACGGGGGTGCTGAACCATCGCTCCAGTTCCTCCCGACCGGCCTCGGTGATCGTGTAGACGGCCCTGCCCTGCTCGTCGGCTCCACCCGGCGCCACCAGGCCATCGCGTTCCAGGCGGGCGAGCGTCGTGTAGACCTGGCCGATGTTGAGCGGCCAGGTCGCCCCCGTCGACGCCTCGAACTCCACCCGGAGCTGATAGCCGTAACGCGGTGCGCTGCTCAGCAGGGCGAGCAGTCCGTGTCTGATCGACATGGATACTGAGTATGCATACTGAGTATGGCCATCGCAACTGATCCGCGTATTCTGGACACGGAACGCCGTTCAGGCCGATACTCGGGACATGAGCTCCACCCAGCCGCCGTTCCGCGCCTCCGACGGGGAACGCGACCGCGCGATCGACGAGCTCAAGCACCGGGCCGTGGAGGGCCGGATCTCCCACGACACCTTCGTCGGCCGGGTCGACCAGGCGCTGCGGGCGCGCAACCAGCACGAGCTCGACGAACTGGTCGCCGACCTGCCGCGCCGGCCCACGATCAGGCAGCGGCTGACGGACGCGGTCTCGTCGGTGTCGGAACTCACCACCCGGTTGCAGGCGGCCTGGCGGCGGCCGCGGCTGCCCCGGCTGGCGTTGCCGGACGACGACCGGCTGCGTTACGTCGTGGGCCGGGGGTCGGCCTGCGACCTCGTCCTGTCGGACCTGACGGTCTCGCGCGTGCACGCCGAGCTGCGGCGGGAGGGCGACGGCGGCTGGCTGCTGGTCGATCTCGGCTCGCTCAACGGCACCCGGCTCAACGGGTGGCGGCTGGTGGGGCCCGTCCGGGTCAAGTCGGGCGACGAGATCTCCTTCGGCGACTGCGGCTTCCTCCTCGCCTCCGGCCAACCTTCCGCCTGACCCCCGCCCCTTCTCCGGGCCCCGCGCCGAGCCGGCTTCAGAAATACGGATATTTGCGGATTACACGGCGACTGCGCTGATTCATGCTCACATGCGATCCCCCAGTCCCTTGGAGACCACATGCGGCGCACCTCAGCCTCCCTCCTCGCGGGCACGCTCGTCGCGGCACTCGCGTGGGCGTCCGGCCCCTCCACACCGGCGGTCGCCCTCGACCCCTCGCCCGGCGTGGCCGACCTGACCCAGGACATCAACCAGATCCTCGGCGACTCCCGGCTCACGATCGCCAGGGCGGGCGTCGTCGTGAAGAGCGCCGCGAACGGCGAGCAGCTCTACGCCACCGACGCCGGCAAGCTGCTGACCCCGGCGTCCAACACCAAGCTGTTCACCTCGGCGGCGGCGGTGGAGACGCTCGGCCTGGACTACCGCTTCCCGACCACCGTGCTGAACGCCGGCCGCAAGGTCGGCTCTGTGCTCACCGGCGACCTCGTGCTGCGCGGCACCGGCGACCCGACCATGCTCGCCGAGGACTACGACGCGCTGGCGGCCAAGGTCGCGGCGGCCGGCGTCAAGGTCGTCACGGGCAAGCTGATCGCCGACGACACCTGGTTCGACGGCCAGCGGCTCGGCACCGACTGGGCCTGGGACGACGAGACCGCCTACTACGCGGCGCCGATCTCCGCGCTGACCGCCTCCCCCGACCGCGACTACGACGCCGGCTCGGTGATCGTCTCGGTCGAGGCGGACGGCGGCCAGGTCAAGGTCTCGACGACCCCGGCGACCGACTACCTGAAGATCGTCAACAAGGCCACCGTGGGCGCCGAGACCGACGTCCTCATCGAGCGGCAGCACGGCACGCGGACGGTCGTGATCACCGGCACGGTCGCCGACCCGTACCAGGAGTGGGTCGCGGTGGACGACCCCACGGCCTACGTGTCCTCGCTGTTCCGCAAGGCGCTGGCCGCGCACGGCGTACGGGTGCTCGGCCCGACGGCGACGGGCGCGGCTCCCGCCGGGGCGGCCGAGCTGGCCAGGCACGACTCGATGCCTCTGAGCGAGCTGCTGGTGCCGTTCCTGAAGCTGAGCAACAACATGCACGCCGAGATCCTCACCAAGGCCATGGGCCGCAAGGCCGCGAACCAGGGCACCTGGTCGGCCGGGCTGAAGGTCGCCACGGACTTCGCGAAGGCCAACGGCGTCCAGGTGATCAACATGCGGGACGGCTCGGGCCTGTCGCGCCGCGACGGCTTCTCGCCGGGCTCGATCGTCCAGCTCCTGACCGCCGTACGGACCAAGCCGTGGTTCAGCACCTGGTACGAGGCCCTGCCCATCGCCGGCAACGCCGACCGTCTCACCGGCGGCACGCTGCGCAGCCGGATGCGGAACACCCCCGCGGCGAACAACGTGCACGCCAAGACGGGCTCGCTGACCGGCGTGACCTCGCTGTCCGGCTACGTGACCAGCGCCGAGGGCGAGCCGCTGATCTTCTCGATCATGCTGAACCAGTACCTGTCCGGCTCGCCGAAGGACATCGAGGACAAGATCGCCGTACGGCTCGCGCAGTTCTCGCGGGCGACGGCGACCGACGTCACCGCCCAGCTCAAGGCCGCCGACCAGGGCACGGCGGGCGACCTGGAGTGCTCGTGGCTGAAGCCGGCCCAGTGCTGACGAACCGGTGAACGCCCCCGGCGACCTCCCCGCGGGGGCGGACCGGCGGCGCTGCCCCTTCGACCGGCGGCGCTGACCCTTCGACGAGCGGCGGCCTCCGGATGCCCGGTGGGCCGCCGCGGTTCACCCGGCTCGACAGGATGGTCATCACGATCCGATCACCTGGAGCTCCAGATATAGTCCGCATTTTCACTACATTGCCGACACGGGCGCGCCAGAATGCGGATTCAACGCCGTGGCGAACCCCTGACCCCGGGAGCGCCGGGCCGTCGCCGGCCCCCACCCCCAAGCCGGTCGTCCCACCGCATGCCCGGCACGCTCCCCTCCCGGCGGGCCCGCGCCGCACGTCCCCCCGCACACCGGACCGCGGCCGGGCCCGCCCCCTCCGGCAGAGCGTCGCCCGAACCTTCGGCTTTTCCGCGCCGGGAGCTGGAAAAGGGCACGACAAAGGGGCCCGCCCTGGTGGACAGGCCCCTTAGTCGTGCAGTTCAGCCGCTGAGGAATTACTTCAGCTGACGGCGCACTTCGTGTCTTTGCTCTTGATGCCGAGGATCTGGCTCAGG
>NZ_JBSFGJ010000210.1:0-15990 GCF_053596515.1 Nonomuraea sp. NPDC001684 | reverse complement strand
GTGGCCAGCACCGGGAACGTGTAGTCCCAGACGTGGAAGGCGCGCAACATCCGGCGCAGCCCCCGCCGGGTCCTGAACCGCTCGTAGTAGTGGTCGGCCCGGCCGAAGGCGCGCACGTAACGGTCGGCCAGCGCGGGCGGCAGGTACGACAGGAACGGCAGCTTGTAGTGGGGCTCGACGACCCCGAGCCGGTTGCCGAGCCCGAGGTAGAGCACCCCGGTGTCGGACAGCACGCGGTGCATCTCGGCCACCACGGCGTCGGGGTCGACCACGTGCTCGTAGATGTGGTTGAACACCAGCACGTCGATCGACCCGTCGGGGAAGGGCAGCGCCGTGCCGTCGCCGCAGACGAACGCCACCCGCTCGCCGAACCGGTCGGCGGCCTTGCGCAGCCCCGGCACGTCGATGTCGATGCCCAGCGTGTGCTTGGCCCCGGCCTGGGCCAGCTCGTCGGCGATGAACCCGGCCGAGCAGCCGACGTCGCCCACGGTCAGCCCGCCGAGCGGCCCCTGGAAGTGCTCCAGTACGGCGATGATCTTCGCGGCCTTGCGGCGGCGTTTGTCCTCGTCGAGCATGGCCGACTGGAATTCGGAGTACTCGAGCTGCGCGACCCGTTGCTTGCCCACGTCGCCCAACAGTACCCGCGCCGCGGGCCTCGGCAGGCTGACCTGGCCCACATGCTGGCTCTCCCCCGGGCTCCCGCGTAGCCTGGGCTGATGTTGCGCCGCCTGCTGCGCGTCCTGCTCGCGCTGGTCGCCCTCGCCTTCCTCGGCTACGGCCTGGCGCGGAACTGGCACGACACCACGCAGGCCCTCTCCAGGCTGTCGCCGTGGGCGGTGCTCGGGGCGTTCGGCGCGGTGCTGGCCGGGCAGGTCTGCATGCTGGCGGCCTGGCGGCAGATCATGGCGGGGCTCGGCACGCGGCTGCCGCTGCGGGTGGCCGGACGGATCATGTTCGTGGGCCAGCTCGGCAAGTACATCCCGGGCGCGGTGTGGGCGTACGCGGCCATGATGGACCTCGGGCGCGACCACGGGAGCCCGCCGCGGCGCACGTTCGCCACGATCTCGCTCGGGCTGGTGGTCAACCTGGGCGTCGGCATCTCGATCGCCGCCGCCACGCTGAGCTCGCACGAGGCCGTCCGGCGGGCCTGGTACGTGGTGCTGCTGGTGCCGGTGATCATCGTGTGCCTGCATCCCAGGGTGCTCACCTGGGGGCTCAACCTGGCGCTGCGCATCGCCCGCAAGGAGCCGCTGGAGAGCGTGCTGCCCGGCCGCACGGTCGTCGTCACGGTGGCCTGGACCGCGCTCGGCTGGTTCGTCTACGGCCTGCACACCTGGCTGCTGTCCGGCCGCCCCGACCTCTACCTGGTGGCGACCGGCGCGTACGCGTTCGCCTGGTGCACCGGCATCCTGGCCTTCGTGGTGCCCGCCGGGGTGGGCGTGCGGGAGGGCGCGCTTGTGCTGGTGCTCGGGCCGGTCATCGGCACCGCTCCGGCCATCGCGGTGGCGATCGTGTCGCGGCTGGCGTTCACGCTGGCCGACGCGGTCGCCGCGGGGGCGGCGTTCCTGCTGGGCCGTCAGAGGCCGAGCAGCGCGCCCGCGTACGCGGCCCAGAACGGCTCGGGATCGACCGCCTTGACCCCCGACCGCAACCTCTCCGGCTCGCCCGAGGCGTAGAAGCGCTCGATCGCCGCGCGCAGCGCCCCGGCGTCGCCCGGCTCGACCAGCAGGCCGTCGACGCCGTCGGTCACGTGGTCGGCCAGCGCGCCCACCCGGGTGGCGATCACCGGCACGCCGTGCTCGTGGCCGAGCCAGACGTTCTGGCTGGCGGTGGCGCTGCGGTACGGCAGCACCAGCGCGTCGGCCGCGGCGAACAGCTTCGGCACGTCGGCGGCGGGGACGTACCCGGGCCGCAGCTCCACCCTGCCGGCCAGGCCCAGCTCGTCGATCAGCGCCTTGGTCTCGTCGAGGCCGCCCCAGAACTCGCCCGCCACGGTCAGCGAGATGCCCTCGGGCAGCGCTCGCAGCAGCAGGTCGAGCCCCTTGTACGGGCGTACCATCCCGAAGAACAACAACCGCCGGCGCACCCCGCCGGACTTCTCGGCCGACGTGGACGGCAGGTGCGGCGGCAGCCCCGCCACCCCGACCGGCCTGCCCGGCGCGAGCCCCCTGGCCAGCTCGGCCTGCTGCTCGGAGTGGGCCAGCACGCCGTCGACCCGCCGCAGCAGCGCCCTCATCAGCGGCTGGTCGTACGGCTTGCGCTCGTGCGGCAGCACGTTGTGGCAGAGCGCGACCGTCTGGGCCTTACGCCGGATCCCGGACAGGATCCCCAGGTACGGAGGAACCTGGACGGAGCTCAGCACCGCCAGCACCACCAGGTCGGCCGTGCGCAACCGGCGTCCCGCCGCGTACCACCCGTCGGGCCGCCGCCAGTCGAGCCGCCGCGCGGTCCGCGGGTACGGCGTGCCCTCGGGCTCGGAGATCGTCTGCTGCCCGGGGTAGAGGAACGACGGGTACTGGGCCCGCCACGACTCGATCACCACGTCGTGGCCCTGGCCCGCCAGCCGGTGCGCCAGCTCGGTGGTGTGCTGCGCCCCGCCCCCCTTGTACGGATGGGTCGGGCCGACGATCGCGATGCGCACGCGCTATTCCCCCCGCGACCGCACGATCAGGTCGGCCAGCAGCGCCACCGAGCCGATCAGCAGGCCCGACAGGAAGATCATGACGGTGTTGGCCGGGAAGTAGAACGGCTGCCGGATCATGTCCCAGACGCCCTTCACGAGCCCGATCGCCACCAACCAGAGCGCGGGCGGCATGAGCACCTTGAGCGGGTTGAAGTACATGATCATCCGCAGCACCTGCAGGATGTAGCGGTAGGCGTCGGAGACGAAGCTGAACTTCGACTTGCCGGCCCGCTTGGCGTACTCGATGGGCAGGTAGTAGACGTCGTGCTGGTTGGACAGGAACGACAGCGTGATCGTCGTGACGCAGGAGAACCCGGGCGGCAGCAGCCGCAGGTAGGGGCGGGCCACCGACTTGCGGAAGGCGCGCAGCCCCGAGTTCAGGTCGGGGATCTTCTGCCCGGCGAGCTTCTCGGCCACCTTGCGGATCACCCACTTGGCCGGCACCCGCAGGATCTTGTGCGACCCCTCCTCGGTGGTGCGCGCGCCGACGACCTGGTCGACCGTCTGGTCCTTCTCCAGGATCTGGACCAGCTCGGGGATGCGCTCGTTGGGGTAGGTCATGTCGGCGTCGGTCCAGACGACGATCTCGCCCCTGGCCTCCTGCGTGCCGATGCGGCGCACGGTGCCCGAGCCGCCGTTGCGGTGGAAGGCGCGGATGCGCAGGTGGGGGTACTCGGGCGCGGCCTCTTCGAGCCGGGCCAGGGTCTGGTCGGTCGAGCAGTCGTCGACGGCGACCAGCTCGTAGGTGTAGCCGCTGGAGTCCATCGCCCGCGTGATGCGCTCGACCTCGTCGATGACGTGGTCCTGCTCGTTGTAGCAGGGCAGGACGATCGTGACGTACGGCGCTTCTTCCACGGCAGGTCCACTCTTGGGGGTCTCAAGCGTGCTCACGGGGGTCGAGGGTACTCTGCCCCGCTGGAAGCCGAGTCCACATCGACGGGCTTTACGCTCACTTGATCAGCTGTGACCATCCTACGCCGGGCATCCTGAGCATCTCCTGACCCACCGCCTTGGCCCTGGCAGGGTCGTCGAAGCGCACGTACAGCACCTCGGGGATCTCGGCGAGCGTGGGAGGCCGGGCGTCGCTCCGATAGAGCCGGGCCAGCCGCAGCCCGAACGGCTTGTCCTGGAGGAACACCTCGGCCACGCCGTCCAGCTCGCGCAGCCGGGCCACGACGGCGTCGCGCTGCGCCTCGGTCGCCACCGTCCGGCAGGCGGCGTCCTCCTGCCACTGACCGCACATCACGACGGTCAGGTCCGCCTTGCCCCGCCAGAAGTCGGGAATCCGGGGCAGGAGCAGGACGCCCTTCTCCTCGGCCAGCCCCCGCCGGACGGCGTCGTAGTCGGCCGGTCCGCGCACCCCGCCCTCGATCATCGGGATCCAGTTCGCATCGGGGGGCCTGGTCAGGCCCTCGGTGATGATCGCCGTCTGAGCCCAGCGCCGCTCGACCTCGTCGGCGGGCACCAGCGTGGGCGCGACCGCCTCGGGGATCCGCCGGACCAGTGCCAGCACCCGCTCCGCGGTGCCCTGCGGGCAGCCCTGGGCGCCCTCGGTGCACAGCGTGACGGTGAAGCCATCCACGACGGGCAGCGCGCCGACGGGCGGCGGCGAGGGCAGGAGCGAGCGCAGGTGCAGGTACCAGCCGCCCCCGCCGAGCGCCGCCACCAGCAGGACGGCCGCCACGATCATCGCCGCCGTCCTCTGGTGGGCCCTGATCCAGGGCCGTAACCACGGCTCCCGGTCGTCGCCGAACGACAGCTCGTCTGTGTCAGACATGTCCAGAACTATCGCGATACGCCCTGAGCGGGGTCAACCCACCGCCATCCATACGTTCACCCGCAAGGACCACGTCCCGTTGGGCGGGTCCACGAGCGAGCGCTCGTCCTGGCGCGTGACCAGGCCCATGATCTGCCGCGGCGTCCCGTAGGGGGCCACCTGGGCGGGGTCGGCGGCCAGCACGACCGGCACCCGGCCGGCCGCCCTGACCCGCTCGACGGCGGCCCGGACCTCCGGCTCCGCCGCCAGGTCGGGCTCTCCGGGCGGCCGCTTCACCTGCGCCGCCGGACGTCCGCACATCCCGCGGACGAGCTGGGTGAAGCGGTCGCCGGTCACCCGCTCGACGAACAGCACCGACGCCTCGGCCGGAAGCGCCGCGCACATCGACCGGACCGCCGCCGCCTCCCCCCGCTCGACCGGCGTGAACGCGGTGCCGATCGAGGTCACCACCGGCGGCGCGAGCACCAGCAGCACCCCCGCGACCGTCGCCCACCGCCGTACCCGCTCCCGCGGCCACGACCGCTCGCGCAGCCAGCCCAGCCCCCACACCGCCAGCACGATCAGCCCCGGGATCACGACCGGGACCAGCCGCCGGGAGGCCCACGGCTGGTCGGGGGTGATCTCGGGCCGCAGCAGCGTGGTGATCGTCGTCCAGCCGATCACCGCCAGCGGCAGCAGCCAGACGAACGGCCTGCCGTCGCGCAGCAGCCTGCGCAGCAGCACGGCCGCCGCGACCGTGGCCAGCACGACGGCCGGGATGCCGATGTACCAGGTCACCCAGTGGAGCGAGAGCTCGAAGTAGAGCCGGTCCGCCTGGACGGGCAGGCCGTTGGCCTGCTGGATCTGGGCGATGAACTCGGCCGTGCGGGCGTCCTCGGCGTTCGCGGCCTTCCTGGTCACGGTCTGGAACCAGGGACGGGCGTACAGACCGGCCATCACCAGCACGACCAGCGCGGCCCCCGCCGTCGGCAACCACCGCGGCGGCCGGAACCTGGCCAGCTTGGGCGCGACGGCCACGCCGACCGGCGTAAGCACGAGCACGACCGCGCAGATGAGCAGCAGCGGCACCACGGACCCGGACAGATACTCCAGATACGGACGGGCCAGCACGTACGCCGCCAGCAGCCCGAGCCCCGCCCCCGCCACCAGCCCCGCCAGCAGCGGCAGCCCCACCGCGCCCTGCGGCCTGCCGGAGCGCCGCATCGCGACCAGCAGCCCCGCGTACGCCAGCACCGGCAGCACGTCGCGCAACCCGTCGACCCTGACCAGCACGGCCAGCCCCAGGACCAGCCCGGCCGGCAGCCCCTGCCGCCAGCCGGGCCGCTCGGCCTCGATCGCGTCCTGGGCCAGCGCCAGCCCGCCGAACAGCAGGATCAGCGACGGGATCTCGCTGAACGTCGTGCGCGAGGTGTAGAGGATCGGCAGGCTCACCGCGAACGCCGCCGCCGCGAGCACCGCCCACCGGCCACCGGCCAGCCGCGCCGCCACCCCGGCCACCGTCAGCACGGCCAGCGCCCCCAGCACGGCCGGCACCGCGAACGGCGCCCCCAGCCAGTCGCCGATCGCGAACACCAGCGGCGGCCCCGGCATGAACTGCGGCACCACCCCGCCGTCCACCGCATACGTGCCGACGCTGTGGAAGTACAGGGAGGGGTGGTGGCCGCCGAACGCCGCCGCCTGGTCCGGGATCGGCAGCGAGCCGTGCCCGGCGATCCAGGCGGCGTACTGGGCGTAGGTCGCCGGGTCGCGCCGGACCAGCAGCTGCTCGGAATGCATGACGACGTTGAACACGCCCGACCCGGCGGCCACCGCCACGACCCCCGCCACCTGCCAGGGCGTGGCCTGGACGCCCTGACCCGCGCCCCGCCTCCCGCGCAGGACGCCGCGCGTGCCCGCCCAGCACAGCAGCGCCGCCGCGGGCACTCCGAGCAGCACCGCGGGCAGCGGCGCGAACCGGCCGGCCAGCAGCAGCGGCAGGCCCGCGAGCAGCCAGCCCGCCAGGACGAGCGCGGGCGACACCGACAACGCGGCCAGTACGCGGCCCGATCGATCACGTTCCATCGGTGAGCGAGCGTATCCAACGCCGCGGTCACGGCGTCCGCGGAAACGCGGGTAGCGTACGCGAGGTGCAGGAGGAGCGGGATGACCAGCGGCTGAGACCGGAGCCGCGCGCGGGGACCCCCGCTCGCGTCCCAGAACCCAAGTGGTTCGCGCGCGTCCGGGAGGCCGGATGGTGGCGGCGGCACGGCTGGTTCGCCGGGGTCCTGGCGGCCGGTGTGGCCCTGCGCGCGCTCGCCATGCTCGGCTACCGCCCGGCCCTGTGGTTCCCCGACTCCTACACCTACATCGTCACCGTCTTCCGGCCGCGCCCCGACCTGGTGCGCCCGGCGGGCTACTCGATGTTCATGAAGCTCCTGGAGCCCTTCCACGGCTTCTGGGCGGTCACCGCCGCGCAACATCTGCTCGGCCTGGCCACCGGCGTCCTCGTCTACGTGGCCGCCCGCCGGGCCCCGCGCTGGGCGCGCACGCTGGCGGCCGTGCCCGTGCTGCTCGACGCGTACCAGGTCGAGCTGGAGCACCTGCTGGTCTCCGACACGCTGTTCCTGTTCCTGGTCGTGGCCGCCGTGGCGCTGAGTCTGACCGAGAAGCGCGCCACCGTCGCCGCCATCGGCCTGCTGCTGGCCGCCGCCACCCTGACCAGGACCGTCGGCCTGCCGCTCATCGTCGTCCTGGCCTCGTGGTTCGTGCTGCGCAGGCGCGTGGGCCTGGCCGGGGTGCTGCTGGCCGCCGCGCTGGTCCCGGTCATCGCCTACGGCGGCTGGTTCTACGCCGCCCACCACCGCGTCGGCCTGGTGGGCGCGAACGGCGTCTTCCTCTACGCCCGCACGATGTCCTTCGCCGACTGCGCCAGGATGAACCCGCCGGCCGACCTGCGGGTGTTGTGCGACCCCCGTCCGCCGGAGCTGCGCCCGCCGTCGCAGGAGTACATCTGGAGCAAGGACTCCCCGCTGGTGAAGCTGCCGGGGATCACGTTCTCGAAGGCGAACGACGACCTGGCCTCCAGGTTCGCGACCCTCGCCGTCACCAGCCAGCCGCTCGACTACGCGGGCTCGGTGCTGGCCGAGCTGGCCCGCACGTTCGCGTGGGGACGGCCGGTCTACCCCGACGCGGAGGTCTACGCCTACTACGAGTTCCCGGTGACCCCGCCCGGCCCACCTGGCCGCTATCCCGCGCAGGTCGGCGCCGACTATGCCAAGCTCTATGAGCAGGGTGCGATCGGTACGGAGATCGTCGAGCCCTACGCCGGATGGCTGCGGGGCTACCAGAGCGTGGTGCGCCTGCCCGGCCCGGTGCTGCTGGCGCTCCTGCTCGCGCCGCCCGTCGCGGCCGCCGTGCGCCGGGCGCGGGGCCTGCGGCACGCCGGTCCGCCGGCGTGGGCGGCGCCCTGGGCGGCAGCCGTTGTGTTGCTCGTCACACCGCCCGCCGTGGCCGAGTTCGACTACCGGTACGTGCTCCCGGCCGTGCCTCTGGCCTGCCTCGCGGCGGCCCTGAGCGTCCGGCCTGACCTGCGGGGACGGTCAGAAAGCGGGAAAGACTTTGGCAATGATATTCCACGAAATGTCCGGCTCTGAGTATGCTGTGCCGCGGAAACATCACGCCCGGGTCACGGTCGTTTCCGGCGGTCATGGCACCGGGCACGCCGTACGTGACCTAATCTCGTGGCGCGGAGCGACCAAGCCGGCGCGTTGGCGCAAGGAACGAGGCTAGGGGGCGTATGAGTGACTACAGGAGCGCGTCCGTCCAGGACGCCAGGGTCGCCCCCAGCGCTCCGGGCAGCCGGATGGCGCGAAGGGCCGCGGGCTCCCCGCCTCCCCCGCCCGACGACCGGCCCCCACGCGGCCACCGCGGCGACGGCGGCGGCGGTCAGGGCAAGATGCGGGTGCTGGCCTGGGTCAGCATCGCCGCCACCACGGTCATGGTGGCCGGCGCGCTGACCGGTTACACCGTCTACCGCGACGCCTTCGGCAACATCACCCAGAAGAGCGTCAAAGAGGACATCATCAACCCGCGTCCGCGCGACACGGGCGCGCTCAACGTGCTGCTCGTCGGCTCCGACACCCGCGCGGGCAAGGGCAACGCCAAATACGGCCAGCAGCTCGCCAGGACGGCCGACGCCGGCGGCAAGCGCACCGACACGATCATCGTCATGCACATCTCCCCCAACCGGGACAAGGCGCGCCTGATCAGCTTCCCGCGCGACTCGATGGTGCAGATCCCGAAGTGCAAGAACGAGACCACCAAGGCCGAGATGCCGCCCCGCCGGGACATGATCAACTCGGCGTACAACTCCGGCGGCATCGCGTGCACCATTTCCACGATCGAGACGCTCACCCAGATCCGCATCAACCACTTCGTCGAGGTGGACTTCAGCGGCTTCAAGAACATCGTCGACGCCCTCGGCGGCATCGAGATCTGCCTCAAGTCCGGCGTCAACGACAGGGCGTCCCATCTCGTCCTGCCTCCGGGCAAGAGCCTGCTCAACGGCGAGAAGGCGCTCGGTTACGTACGTCTGCGCCACTACGGCGACGGCAGCGACATCCAGCGCATCAAGCGCCAGCAGATCTTCCTGAGCAAGGTCATCGCCAAGGCCACGAGCAGCGAGCTGCTCACCGACATCGGCAAGCTGACCGGTTTCATCAAGGCGGCGGCGGGCTCGGTCACCATGGACCCCGAGCTGGCCAACGACACCCAGCAGCTCATCGACATCGCCACCAGCGCCAAGGAGCTGACCGCGGGCGGCGTGCAGCTCACCACGATCCCGTGGCTGCCCGACCCGCAGGACCCCAACCGGGTGATCTGGAAGGAGCCCGACGCCTCCGCGCTGTGGGCCTCCATCATCAGCGACACCGAACTCCCCGACCCGACCCCGAGCGCGAGCGCCAGCGCGAGCACCAAGCCCAAGGTCACGCCGAAGCCCGAGCAGGTGAAGGTCCAGGTGCTCAACGGCACCACCACGCCGGGCAAGGCCCGCCTGGTGGCCGACGAGCTGGCCAAGCAGGGCTTCAACGTTGTCGGGGTGGGCAACTACCAGGCCGCCGACGGCGCGAGCCTGCCCTCCAGCGAGATCCACTACGCCAAGGGCGCCGCCACCGGCGCCGACTACGCGGCCGTGCTGTCCGGCGCGGTGCTGCCCAAGCCGGCTCCCTCGGCGGGCAAGGTCACCGCGACCAACCCGCAGCCCTACACCTCCGGCACGACCGGCACGGCCGCCGGCGCGGGCGGCAAGGGCACCCCGGTGATCCAGCTCGTGGTCGGCTCCGACTTCAAGTCGGTGAAGGTCACCAAGCTTCCTGACAGCGTGAACAACAGCACCATCACGGCCGCCGATCAGAAGAACGTGTGCACCTGAGGCTCCAAGTTCCCTGTGGAACCGGACTTCTGGTGAGACAGGGACCACTAGATCGGGATAATGTTTGCGGGTCGGCGACGCAGCGCGACACGGCCGCTGTTAAGGCGGTTGTAAGTATGAAATGTCAGAGTTGCGTCGTGCACCCCGGCCCCTAGCGAAGCTGAGCTCCCCAGTGTCTGACACAAAGTTCTCTCCACCGGTCACGACCCCGCGGAGCCCTGACGGCCCCGTCGAGGAAGGCGGGCCGGCGAACACTGGAGCTCGCTGGCCCCTGCCTCAGGAGTCCGTCTGGGGCAACCAGACCGACCCCCACGGCATCGCGACGGGCGAGCGCCCCGAGGAGCGGCAGGAGCCCGCCGAGGAGCCCGAGCCGCCCAAGCGCAGGCGCGACCCCTACCTCGACAACGTCAAGTTCATCCTGATCGCGCTCGTGCCGCTGGGCCACTCGCTGGTGCCCACGCTCTCGACCCATTCCTCCAGAGCGCTCTACATCTACATCTACATGTTCCACATGCCGCTGTTCGTGATGATCAGCGGCTACCTGTCCAGGAACTTCTGGAACTCCAACGCGAAGACGAACAAGCTCGTCGACACGTTCGTCGTGCCGTACGTGATCGTGGAGATCGGCTACGCCGCCGTCCGCTACGGGCTCGGCCAGAAGTGGAGCCTCACGATCATCGATCCGGCGTGGCTCAACTGGTACCTGCTGGCGCTGCTGTTCTGGCGGTTGTCCACACCGGTGTGGAAGCGGATGAAGCACCCGGTCCCGGTGGCCATCGTGATCTACATGTTCGCCGGCTTCTCGCAGATCACCGGCGACTTCAGCATGGACCGCTTCTTCGGCCTGCTGCCGTTCTTCGTCATCGGCCTGGTGATGCAGCCCGAGCACTTCGAGATGCTCAACAAGCTGTGGATCAAGATCGCGTCGGGGGTCACGCTGCTCTGCGCGGCGGCCGTGGCCATCGTCATCGCGCCCAAGGCGCCGCTCGACCCGTTCTACTTCAAGCACAGCTTCCAGGACATGGACCTGTCCTGGTGGATGGGCCTGCTGCTCAAGGTCGGGCTGCTGGTCTGCGCCCTGGCGATGTCCTTCGCGGTGCTGGCGCTGGTGCCGCGCGGCGAGACCTGGTACTCCGACCTCGGCACCCGCACGCTCTACTGCTACCTGCTCCACGGCATCCCGGTCCTGATCGCCAAGGACCAGGGCTGGCTGGCGCTCCCGTGGCTGCACGGGCCGCTCGGCGTGCTCGCCATCGCGTGCAGCTCGTTCGCACTGGCGATCGTGTTGTGCCTGCCGGAGACGCGCACCGTCTTCAAGTGGGTGCTCGAACCCCGCCTGACCTGGCTCTATCGCCGCCCCTCTGGAAGTTAAGCGGCCCTTTCACCTGAGTTAACGCCTTTGACCTGGTAGGCGCGGAGCATCGACGCATGCGCGCATGTGTCGCCACCACCGTCCATCATCCCGAGGACGCCCGGATCATGCACCGGCAGATCAGGGCGCTGCTCGACGCGGGCCACGAGGTGACCTACGTCGCGCCGTTCACCTATTACAACGTCACCCCGGCCGTCGGGCTCACCGCCGTCGACGTCGCCCGGCAGGCCCCGTACGGGAAGGCCCGCGCGGCGCTCAGGCGCGGCGTGCGGGACGCCGACCTGCTGATCGTGCACGACCACCGGCTGCTGCGCGCGCTGCCCCACCGGCGCCCTCCGGTCGTCTGGGACGTCCGCGAGGACGTCTCGCCCAGACGGCGGGCCCGCGCGGAGAGACGGCATCACGTGATCACCTCCGCGGAGGTGCCCGAAGCGACCCTGGTGTCGCCCAGCCCGCCCCCTCCCGGCGACGCCAGGGTCGTGCACATCGGCCGCCTGTCGGCCGAGCGCGGCGTGGCCGAGCTGATCGCGCTGGCCGAGCGCCTGGCGCCGCACGGCATCCGGATGGACCTCATCGGCGCCGCCGACCGCGACGTGCGCCCGCTGCTGCGCGACGCCCAGCGCGTCGGCCTGCTCGACTGGTTCGGGTACGTGCCCAACCGGCACGCCCTGCGCATGTCCGAGGGCGCGCTGGCCGGGCTGTCCCTGGCCGCCGACACCGTGACCGGGCCGCCCACGAAGATCCTCGACTACATGGGCCGCGGCCTGCCGGTGATCGCCACCCCGCAGGCCGCCCCGCTGGTGCGGGCCGTCGGCTGCGGCCTGGTGGTGCCCCGGGACGTGGACGCGCTGCTGGACGCCGTCCTGGACCTCAAGGAGGACCCCGTGCGCCGGGCCGACCTGGGAGCGGTCGGGCACGCCGAGGCCCGGCTGCGCCACCACTGGCCCGACCGGGCGGCGGACTTCGTCAAGCTGGCCGAGTCGTGGGCGGCACTGCCCGAACACGCGCTGGCAGTGTAGGAATGGCCAGCGGGCTCCCGGGTTGATGTACTGGACCCATGGCATCGCATCTGATCCAGGGCCGGACGGTGGGCATGCCTGTGCGAGTGCAGGACGCGGAGGTCTGCAGCGCCTTCTACGCGGTGCGGGCCGACGCGGCGCGGGCGGTGATCGCCTATTCCGGCCTCGACGTGGCCGAGGTGTTCCCCGGCAAGGCCGTGTGCGTGCTGGTGTTCGTCGACTACCGCGACGGTGACCTCGACACCTACCACGAGTTCGGGATGGCCTTCCTGATCCGGCGGCCGGGGGCGGCGGGCTCGGTCGGGCTCGGCGACCTGCGCGGCGCGGGCGTCTTCGTCCACTGGCTGCCCGTCGACCAGCGGTTCACGCTGGAGGCGGGGCGGACGATCTGGGGCTTTCCCAAGGAGCTGGCCGACATCGAGCTGCGGCTCGGGTCGCCGTACAAGCGGTGTGTGCTGCGCAAGGACGGCAGGCTCGTGCTCGACCTGCTGATCAGGCCCGGCGTGCCGGCGCCGGCCGCCATGGCGCCGCTCGACGCCTTCACCCATCTGGAGGGCGTCACGCGGCGCGTCCCCTGGTCCGTACGGGCCGGGGGCACGCGCGTGCGGCCGGGCGGCGCGCTGATCCGCCTGGGCAACCACCCCATCGCCAAGGAGCTCAGCGAGCTGGGGCTGCCCAAGCGGGCGCTGTTCGCCTCGACCGTCTCCCATGCCTCGATGACCTTCGGCGAGGCGGAGGCGGTCTAGACGATCGGCGGGCGGCCGAGCTTGACCATGCGCCAGGCGGTGCGCCAGGCCATGGGACGACGCTCGCCCGCGGGCGTGCGCAGCCCTTCGAAGAACCCGGAGAACCACGCCTTGATCGCGACCCCCGAACGGCGCTCGCGGATCAGGGTGAGCACCACCCAGTTGGTCAGGTAGAGGAACGCCAGCGGCCACGGCAGGTTGCGCCGCGCCAGCCAGACCCGGTTACGGGCGTTGAGCTGGTAGAACTGCGCGTGCCTGGTCGGCGGGACCTGCGGGTGGTACATGACGGTCTCGGCGTCGTACTCGATCCGGTAGCCCTCGCCCAGCAGGCGCCAGGCCAGGTCGGTCTCCTCGTGCGCGTAGAAGAACCGCTCCGGCAGGCCGCCGACCTGGAGGAAGGCAGAACGCCGCACGGCCGAGGCGCCGCCGAGGAACGTGGTGACCGGCGAGGAGCGCTGCGGGTCGCCCGCGCGCAGCCGGGGCACGTGCCGCCGCTGGCCGACGCCGCCCTCGGGGTCCATCACCCGGAAGGAGATCACCGCGAGGTCGGGCTCGGTGGCGAACCGGTCGCGCACGTGGGCGACGACCTTCTGGTTGGCGTACCAGCCGTCGTCGTCGAGGAACAGCACGACGTCGCCGGAGCACTCCTCGACGCCGCGGTTACGGCCGGCGGGAATGCCGGTGTTGTGGTCGAGCCGGATCGTCTTCACGACCGCGGCCGAGCCCTCGGGTGGCGTGGCCGACACCTGGGGCACGTCGGCGCCGTTGCCCACGATCACCACTTCGACGTCGCCGTCGACCTGGTTGAGCGCGGACTCGACGGCCCGGTTCAGCTCCGCGACCCGGTTGCCCATGGTGAGGATGACGCACGAGATCTTCAACGGGTCATCGTCCTGACGCGTTGAGGACACGAGCGGAGCATTCTTTCATGATCACCGAGTCTGCTGGTCTGCATCTTGTTGACAATGGTGGAGCTAAGCGTATCGGAACCGATGGTGAACCCCCACCGAACGGCGGACGTCCGATCAATACGACGGACGGGAAGCTCCTCCGGTTCCGACATGAGATCACCCAAGCCGCCTCGACGCCATAATGCTGATCAGATGGAGCACGGTCTGCAGCGCGGCGGCGATCGCGCAGGCCACGATGAGCACGCGGGAGGCCCCGAGCGTGCCGGTCGCCAGGTCGATCACCGCGGCCGCCACCGCGAGCAGCGACAGCTCGATCGGCTGCATGATCCGATGGAACTTGGTCGCCGCCAGGATCCTCCTGCCCAGACCGAGCAGCCCCGAACGGAACTGCACCGCCGACGCCTCGGAGGACGCGCCCAGCCCGCCCTTGGCCCGCGCCACCTCCACCAGGTCGGTCTCGGCCTTGATGAGGATGGCGCCGAGCGCGGCGGCGAAGCCGAGCACGGTGTACCAGTCGGGCAGCACGGCCGAGGCCCGCCAGCCGAGCCCGGCCAGCACGGCGGCCTCGGTGAAGTAGGCCCCGACGCGGTCGAGGTAGACCCCGGCCAGCGACGTCTTGCCCGTCCAGCGGGCCAGCTCGCCGTCGGAGCAGTCGAGCAGCAGGTAGACCTGGACGAGCAGAGCGGCCAGCACGGCCGCCCACAGCCCCGGCAGGGCCAGCACGAAGCCCGCCGCGACCCCGGCGACCGTCATCACCCAGGTGAGCTGGTTGGGCGTGACCGACGTCTTGCTCGTCAGCCACGTGACGTAGATGGACAGCCGGCGCATGTAGAGCACCCCTGCCCAGTGCTCGCCGTTCCTGCGGTCGAGGTGGCCCTCGGGCTGGGCGACCCGCCGCAGCTCAGCTACCGAAGGCCCGGACATAGTCCCCCACCCGATCGCGGATCTCGGAGTCCTGCATGCGCAGGTGCTCCAGGATCGTGTAACGGCCGGGACGGGTCGACGGCGCCAGCGCGACCACGTCGGCGAACTGCTCGCCGGTCAGCCCGATGTCGGCGGGCACGACCGGGAGCTCGTGCCGGCGCAGGCAGTCGACCACCTGGGCCACCCTGGCGGCGTCCTCCCGCAGGAAGAAGCAGAAGGCGGCACCTATGCCGGCGAGCTCGCCGTGGTTGGAGGTGCCGGGGAAGAGCTGATCCACGGCATGAAGGATCTCATGATCTCCACCGCTCGCGGGCCGCGACGACCCGGCGACGACCATCGACATGCCCGACAGGATGAGCGACTCGGCCAGGACGGTCAGGAACGCGTCGGACTCGATGCCGTCGCTCCGGCCGACCAGCGCCTCGGCGGCGGTGCGGGACATCGAGCAGGCCAGGCCGTCGATGGGCTCGCCGCGCTCGACGTTGCCGAGCTGCCAGTCCTCGATCGCCGACAGGTTGCTGACGACGTCGCCGATGCCGGCCCTGACCAGCGACTTCGGCGCGTTGTGCACGAAGTCGAGGTCGACCAGGATGGCCAGCGGCATCGGCACGCCGAAGGTGCCCTTGCCCCCCTCGTAGACGAGGGAGGCGGTGGGCGAGCAGATGCCGTCGTGGGAGAGGTTGGTGGCCACGGCCACCATGGGGATGCCCGCGAGGGAGGCGGCGTACTTCGTCGCGTCGATCGTCTTGCCGCCGCCGACCCCGACGACGACCTCGTAGGCGCCCTTGCGCAGGTCGGCGCCGAGTGAGACGGCCGCCTCGACCGACCCGTCGCTCACCCTGAACACCTCGGCCTCGCCGAGGGTGGGGGCGATCAGGCGCTCGATGTGGTCGCCCTGGCCGGGCCCGACGGCCACGGCCACCCGGCCGGAGGTGGCCACGCGGCTGTCGGCCAGCAGGGCGCCGAGCTCGGCGACGGCGCCGCGCCTGACCTCCATGGTCAGGGGCGCCGGCAGCATCCTCGCTAGAAGCGGCATGCGCGCTCCCTCTAGTAGCGAACGGCTATACACATGTTCCGCAACTACGACGGCGTGCTGAAGGTCGACGGCGAGGTCGGCAACAAGAAGGCCTACGACCCGCGCGCCTACG
>NZ_JBSFGJ010000209.1:0-16053 GCF_053596515.1 Nonomuraea sp. NPDC001684 | reverse complement strand
GCCTTCACCCATGCGCATGAAAGGGGATACTACATGTCCCTTTAAGGTCGGCCGCGGCGGCCCTGCCTGCCGCGGGATCCGGCCCTGCCACGCGGGGCGCGCGGCTCCGGCCCGGCGGCGGCGGCCGTCCAGTGGGCGGGACGAGTCAGCGCGGCGGGCAGTTTCGTGGCGGGGGTGCCCTTGGCGGCGTTGACCTGGGCCTGGGTGAGGAAGACGCAGCCGGTGAGGTCGGCTCCGGACAGGTCGGCGCCCCGCAGGTCGGCGCCGATCAGGTCGGCCAGCCGCAGGTCGGCCCCGCGCAGGTTCGCGCCGATGAGGTAGGCGCCGCGCAGGTTCGCCGCGCGCAGGTCGGCGCCCTTGAGGTTGGCGCCGATCAGGTCGGCGCCGCGGTGCTCCCTGCCCCGCCGACCGGCCCTGACCAGCTCGCTCGTACGCAGCAGCAGCGTGTTGACCTCACCCCGGTGGGCGGCCACGTCGAGCCGCTGCAGGACGCCGGGGCTCTCGCGGGTCAGGCGCTCGGTCTCCTCGTACGCCGCCCGCAGCTCGGGGGCGATCTCCGCGGCGGCGTCGAGGGTCAGCGCCTCGGCGAGGTACCACAACAGCTCGTGGAGCTGCCGCATGACCGGGAACACGGCGAACATCTGCCCGGACGTCTCAGGCGCGGCACGCCAGTCGCGGCCCTCGAAGGTGACCTGGGAGACCTTCTGCCCGGCGCCGAAGCAGTCGAAGACGGTGCAGCCGGGGAAGCCGCGCTCCCGGAGCTGGGCGTGGATGCCGCAACGGAAGTCGTCGCGCAGGTTGACGCAGGGGCGGCCGGCGTCCTTGGCGACGGCGAAGTCGGCGGAGGCGGCGAACGGCAGGGCCACGCAGCACAGGCCGAAACAGCTCTCGCAGTCGGCCAGCAGGCCGAGCTCGCGCGGGGTCCTCTCGGGCAACGCTCTCCTTGTCACGACGGGGTGTGCCCAGGGTACCGGCGAGGTCAGTCCCGCACGTACGGCGTGGTCGTGGTCAGCGGGACGAACCCGAGCCCGAGCAGGATCGGCCGGCTCTGGTCGGAGGCGTCGACCTGGAGGTAGTCGTAGCCGCGCGCGGCGGCCCGCCGGGCCCGCCAGGCGACCAGCGCCCAGTAGAGCCCGCGCCCCCGCCAGCCCGGCACGGTGCCGCCGCCCCACAACCCGGCGAAGCTCGTGCCCGGGGACAGGTCGAGCCGGGCCGCGCTGACCGCCCGCCCGTCCGCCACCGCGAGGACGGGGACCACGGTGTCGTCGGACAGGCGGGCCAGCAGGTGGTCGCGCAGCCGGCTGCCGTCGGCGCCGAAGGCCAGCTCGTGCACCTCGACCAGCGCCCGCACGCCCGCCGCGTCGGTGACCGGCACCAGGCTCACGCCGTCGGGCGGCCGCACCTCGGTGTCGAGGTCGGCGACCCGGGCCACCATCACCGTCTCGGCCGGTTCGGCGGCGAACCCGGCGGCCAGGAGCCGGTCGGCCAGGTCGGCGGGCCGGTCGTGGGCGTACAGCTTCCACTCGAAGCCCAGGCCGAGGTCGCCGAAGAAGCGCACCTGGCGGGCGACGGCCGCGTCGGCGCCGCCCTCGTCGAGGCCGGACCACAGGACGCCGTTCCACGCGTGCGGCGGGCCGACCTGACGGACGACGTCGGCGTCCCGCTCGACCCTGACGTCCGGCCCGTCGGGGCGCGCCTCCCGCCGCATCTGCCGGTCGAACAGCGCCAGCACCTCATCATGATCCATTCCGCCGACCCTACCGCCCGGCCGGGTCACTCGGCGGCCGGCCAGTCGTCGCCCCAGTCGACGTCGCGGGCCAGCCGGTACAGCTCGCCCTGCCGCTTGGAGACAACCACGTCGCGCACGCCCTCCTCGGCGGTGCACAGGCGCAGCGACACCAGGCCCTTGCGCTTCTGCGGATGGCGCAGGACGCGTGCCGCCGCCCGCGGCCACTCCCCCCGCACGGCGGCCACGTAGGAGAACTTCTCGTCCTCGAAGCCGAGGGTGCCCGACTTGACGCGGCGGTGCAGGGTGGTGCGCGGCAGGCGGACGGAGAAGTGACACCAGTCGTGGCCCGGCCGGATCGGGCAGGGGCCGTCGTGCGGGCAGGGGGCGACGACGGTCAGGCCGCACCCGGTCAGCGTCTCCCGGGCGGTGACGATGTTGGCGTACCCGGCGGGGGTGCCGGGCTCGATGACGATCACCATCGTCGCGTCCGCGGCCAGCCAGCGCACGACGTCGGCGTGCCGCTGCGCGGGCAGCTCGTTCAGGGCGTACGACATGGTGACCAGGTCGGCGGCGGGCCGGTCGAGCCCCGGGTCGATCGAGGCGCGCCGCCAGGTGACGTCGCGGACGGGCGCGGTCCTGGCCAGCCGCCGGCCGAGCTCGATGATCTGCGGGTCGTGCTCGACGACGGTGACCCGCTCCAGCGAGGGCCAGACCGGCCCGGCCGCCCAGACCGCCGCGCCGGTGCCGCCGCCCACGTCGAGCTGCGTCCGCGGCGCGAAGCCCGGGGTCATCGCGGCGGCCATGCGCATGGCCGTGCCCGCGGCGGCGTACGTGGCGGGCATGCGGTAGGCGGCGTAGGCCGCGATGTCGGCCGGGGTGCGCAGGTGCGGCGCGGCGGCGGACGGGCCGGTGCGGTAGCGCTCGGTGAGCTGTTCCGTCGCGCGGGACAGGTCGTGCGGCGCGAAGCGGGCCAGGGCCGAGTCCAGGGCGGTCCTGAGCTCGTCGGGAAGCATGGTCATCGTGTGGTCCTGGCGGTCGGGTCGGGGTCGGGGACGGGGCGGGCGACCGCTGCCAGGCGAGGAACGACGCCTCTGACCTGTCCGGCGATGTCGCGACGCAGCGTACCAAGCAGGCGGCGCGCGGCGGCGGCGGAGCTCAGGGCCCGGAGCCCCTGCACCGGTTTCCGGAGGGCGGCCCGTGGCGGCAGCGGAGCTCAGCCCGGGATCGGGGGCCGGAACAGGCGCCAGAACGACTGGGCCGCGGCGGCGTCGCGGCGGCCGCCGCACACCCAGTGCGTGACCACGCCGATGAGCGCCCCGGCCAGGAAGGCGGCGTGCACGTCGGCGGGCACGTCCTCGAACCCCGCCGGGCGGCTGCCGGTGGCGAAGCGGCCGGTCAGCTCCTCGGTGAGCCGCTCGCGCATCCGGGCGGCGAAGCGGGCGCTGCCCTGGCCGCCCAGCATGCGCTCGTACAGGGTGGCGTTGGCGGCCACGTGGTCGAACAGCTCCGCCAGCGGGGCCGGCGGCCGGTCGCGGGGGGCGTCGAGCGGGCACAGGGCGGCCGCCCGCGCCACGGCGGTGACGGCGTCCTCCATGGCGTCGGTGACCAGCGCGTCGACGTCCGGATAGTGCAGGTAGATCGTGGCGCGGTTGACCTCGGCGTGCTGCGCCAGCGCCGACATGGTGATGCTGCCCAGTTCCTGCCGGGCGGCCAGGTCCAGCACGGCGGCCTTGAGACGGGCGCGGGTACGCCGCGCCCGCGGATCATCCGGGTTCACGCCGCCACTATACGACACATGTTGACTAATCGACAGTTGTCGCATAGATTGCCCGTCATGCGAATCGAAGTCTGGGCGGACATGGTCTGCGGATGGGCCCACATCGGGAAGCGGCGGCTGGAGAAGGCCCTCGCCTCCTGGGAGGGCGAGCCGGTCGAGGTGGTCTGGCGGCCGTTCCAGATCGATCCGTCGGCGCCGGCGAAGGCAGAGCCGCTGGCCGAGGTGCTGAACGACCCCATGGTCGAGGAGGCGCTCCAGGTCTGCTCGCCCGGCCTGTCCCCGGCCGACAACCGGGTACGGGTGGCCGGCATCGCCGCCGACGAGGGGCTCGGGCAGCAGTGGGGCGCGGCCTGGCGGCCCAACACGCTGGAGGCGCACCGGCTGATCGCCGTGGCGTACGAGACGGGCGGCGCGGCGCTGCAGTCCGCCGGGGTCGGCCGGGTCCTGTCGGCCCACTTCGTCGAGACCCTCGACATCGGCGACCCGGCCGTGTTGTCGGCGATCGCCGCCGAGACCGGCGTGCCGTGGGACGGCCGGGGCGCCGGCCTGGTGCGCGAGCTGCTGCTCACGGGCAAGGCCAAGGGCGTGCGCACGTCGCCGACCATCGTGGCGGGCGGCCGCGCCCTGGCCGGGGCCCAGCCGCCAGACGTGATCAGGGACTTCCTGGCCGACGCCGCCGCTCACCCGGTCCGGCGGCTGCCCGCCGAGGTGGAGCGCCTGCGCCACGCGGAGTCGCTGCTCGACCAGCGCGACCCGCTCGGCGCGCTCACGCTGCTGCGCCCGCTGCTCGACGAGCACGGCACGGATCGCGGGGTGCGGCTGCTGGCGGCCCGCGCGTACTTCGCCTCGGCCCAGCTCGGCCGGGCGCGTACCACCCTGGAGAGCCTGGTCGCCGAGGCGCCCGACGACTCCTACGCCCGCCACCTCCTCGGCCGTACCCTGCACCGCCAGGGCCGCCCGGAGGAGGCCGCCCCGCACCTGACCCTGGCCGCCGTCATGACCCCCGACTACGCCTGACGCTGAGCCCGTGGCGAACGCGACCTTCTCCCGCACCCCCGCGGGAGTAGGTTGCGGGGATGACGATCGCCTATGACCAGGCCGGGCCCGCGTCGGGCGACGCCGTCGTGCTGGTCCATGCCGGGGTGGCCGATCGGCGCATGTGGGAGCACCAGTTCGCGGCGCTGTCGCGGCGTCATCGGGTGATCCGCTACGACCGGCGCGGCCACGGCGGGTCCGGCGACGCCGAGGGCGAGGTGTGCCACCACGAAGACCTGCTGGAGCTGATGGACACGCTGGAGGTCGGGCGGGCGGCGCTGGTCGGCTGCTCGATGGGCGGCGCGTACGCCATGGAGGCCGCCCTGGCCGCGCCCGGCCGGGTGGCGGCCCTGGCGTTGGTCGGCTCCGGCCTGGCCGGACATCAGTGGCCGCCGGAGATGCTGGCGCAGGCCCGCGAACGCGTGCACACCTCGGTGCCCGCCGACCGGTTGGCCCGCTACCGCGAGGGCGGGGCGACCGGCGTCGATCCGCGTGACGTGCGGGCGATGGCGGAGGCGCACACGGCCTGGCAGGTCGCCGGGCCCGGCCGCAGCCGCGACGCGCTGCCCGGCGCGGTGTGGGAGGCGGCGGTGGAGATGTGTGCCCTGGTGTTCCAGCGGTCCTGGACCGGGCCCAGGTCGTCGGAGCGGTTCCTGTCCCCGCCGGCCGCGGGGCGGCTGCGCGAGGTCGCCGCGCCCACGCTGGTGATCAACGGCTTGTCGGACGTGCCGGGCATCCAGGAGGTGTCGGACATCCTGGCAGCGGACATTCCGGGCGCGCGCCGCCTCGACCTGCCCGAGACCGGCCACCTGGCGCCCCTCGAACGCCCCGAAGAGGTGACGGCGGCGTTGACGTCGTTCTTGGCGGAGGTCTTCCCTACCCCCTGACGCTCCCCTGACCAGCGGCCGTTCAGCGGCCGGGCTCCAGGCGGCCCCAGGTGCGGCCGGTGCGGGCGGTGTCCTCGGTCAGGATCTCCCCGATGGCCGCGGCCAGCAGGTCGCGGTGGCGCGCGGGCAGGCCGGCGGCCAGCGTCTCCAGGCGGGCCGCCACCCCGTCGTGGGCGCGCACCGCGATCTCCGCGCCCGCCGGGGTCAGCTCGATCAGGCAGGCGCGGCGGTCACGCGCGTCGCGCACCCGGGCCACCAGCCCGCGTTTCTCGGCGCGGTCGACGAGCCCGGTCAGGCTCGACTTCTCCAGGTGCAGCGCTCGGGTCAGGCCGGTCATCCCGATGGGCCCGCCGACCAGCAGGCACAGGAGCTGGGCCTGCTGCGGGGTCAGGTCGTGCTCCCTGCTGACCTCGCCGTAGACCTGCTCGACCAGGTGCGCCAGGCGGACGAGCGCCTCGGTGAGGCTCAGACCCGGGGCTTCGGTGGCGACCATGCGACCAGTGTAATTGACAGTAGTTGGCGGTACGAACTAAATTTACTTCGCGACACCAACAGTTCGTACAACAAACTAATGGGTGAGCCTCATGCCCGACTACGGTCACGACCTGCAGTTCAGCGCCAACCTCGTCCCGGCCGCCGGGCAGGCGGACGAGGTCGTGGCCCTCGCCCAGCTCGCCGAGCGCGCCGGGCTGGACCTGGTGACCTTCCAGGACCACCCCTACCAGCCCGCCCTCCTCGACACCTGGACGCTGCTCAGCTTCGTCGCCGCGCGCACCGAGCGCATCCGGCTGGCCGGCAACGTGCACCCGCTGCCGCTGCGCCCGCCGGCCGTGCTCGCCCAGGCGGCGGCCAGTCTCGACCTGCTCAGCCACGGCCGGTTCGAGCTGGCGCTCGGCGCGGGCGGCTACTGGGACGCCATCGAGGCCATGGGCGGCCCCCGGCACACCCCGTCCGAGGCCGTGGCCGCGCTGGAGGAGGGCATCGGGATCATCCGCGCGGTCTGGGACACCGGCACGCGCGGCGGCATCCACCACCGCGGCGAGCACTACCGGGTGGACGGGCTCAAGCGCGGCCCGCGACCGGCCCACGACATCGGGATCTGGCTCGGGGCGTACAAGCCGCGCATGCTCCGGCTCACCGGGCGGCTGGCCGACGGCTGGCTGCCCTCGCTCCCCCGTTTCCAGGACGTCGCCGCCCTGGGCGAGGGCAACGCCGTCATCGACGAGGCCGCGCTGGAGGCCGGGCGGTCCCCGTCCGACGTGCGGCGGCTGCTCAACCTGGGCGGTCCGCTGCCCGCCGCGCAGCTCGCCGAGCTCGCGCTCGTCCACGGGGTGAGCATCTTCATCCTCATGTCCGGCGATCCGCGCGAGATCGAGCGCTTCGCCGCCGAGACCGCCCCGGCCGTACGGGAGCTGGTCGCCGCCGGACGCGGACAGTCGCCGGAACCGGCCAACCACGCCGGGACCCGCGCCGCGATCCAGGTCTGGGACGAGGCCACCAGGCCCACCGCGCCCGACCCCGACCCCGGCCGCCGGTACACCCCGGCGGAGCAGGCCGCCGGGCAGCACCTCGTGGACGTGCACGACCACCTGCGCGCCGAGCTGGCCCAGCTGCGCGACCTCGTCGAGCAGGTGGCCGCGGGCACGATCGACGCGGGCGCGGCCCGTTCGCAGATCGCGACCATGACGATGCGGCAGAACAACTGGACGCTGGGGGCGTACTGCGAGTCGTACTGCAGGCTCGTCACCATGCACCACACCGGGGAGGACAGCATGGTCTTCCCGAAGCTGCGCCGCGCCGAGCCGGGGCTCGCGCCCGTCCTGGACCGGCTGCAGGAGGAGCACGAGGCGATCCACAAGATCATCGAACGGGTGGACCGGACGCTGGTCGCCTTCGTCGGCGAGCCCGGCGGCCTGGGCGACCTGCGCGCCGCCGTCGACCTGCTCAGCGACGCGCTGCTGTCCCACCTGTCGTACGAGGAGCGGGAGCTGGTGCCGCCGCTGTCGAGGCACGGCTTCTAGCGTCGCCTGTTCCAGCGGCCCTGCTTCCGGCGACAGGGTCACCGGGGGCCGTGCCGCCAGGGGCCGGGAAGGCGTGCCGGCGGGCGGCGGCCACGACCGCGAGGGCGGCGAGCGCCACCGGGAGCGCGGTCCACGGCAGCGCGCCCGCCCCCGCGCCCTCCAGCACCAGCCCGCCGGTGAGCGACCCGGCCGCGATGCCCGCGTTGTAGACGGTGGTCTGCATCGACGTGGCCACGTCGGCGTTCTCCGGCCCCGAGGCGATGACCAGCGCGGTCTGCAGCAGCGTCGGCGCTCCCCCGAACGCCGCGCCCCACAACGCGACCGCGCCCAGCAGCACCCCGGCGGACCCGGCGTACAGACCGAGGGCCGTCATGGACGCGGCCACCGCGGCCAGCACCGCCAGCAGGGTCGCCCGCGGGCGCCTGTCGATCACCGCGCCGACCACCCAGATGCCCGCCACCGTGGCCACGCCGAACACCAGCAGCACGGTCCCCGGCCTGCCGAACCCGGCCTGCTCGGCGAACAGCGCCAGGTACGTGTACATCGCCTGGTGCCCCAGCAGCACCAGCGCCGTCACCGACAACACGGTCCTGACGCCGGGCACGACCGCGACCCGCCGCAACGGCACCCGCCGCGCCGCCGGCTCCCCGGGGAAGGGCGGCACCTTCCACAGGACCCAGCCCACCAGGACCACCGCCACCGCCGACAGCGACCCGAACGCCGCCCGCCATCCGACGGCCGCCGCGAGCTGCGTCCCGGCCGGGATGCCCGCGCACAGTGCCACCGTGATCCCGGCCGAGACGATCGCGATGGCACGCCCGCGGCGCTCGGCGGGGACCATGCGGGCGGCGTACCCGACGAGCATGGCCCACAGGATGCCGCCCATCGCCCCCGCGCCCACCCGCGCCGCGAACGTCACCGCGTACGACGACGACACCGCCGTGACCGCGTTGAGCAGCGCGAACCCGAGCAGCGCGGCCACCAGCACCTGCCGCCTGGGCAGCCCGCGCAGCAACGCGGTGAGCGGGATCGCGGCCAGGAAGGAGGCGACCGCGTAGGCGGTCACGAGGAACCCGGCCGTCCCCTCCGGCACGCCGAGGGCGGCAGAGAGCTGCGGCAGCAGGCCCGCCGGAAGGAGTTCTGTCATGACGGCCGTGAACGCCGCCGTGAACAGCGCGAGCAGCCCCGCCCACGGGAGTTTCGCAGGAGACATGCCGCCTATGCTGAAACCTTCACATCAGTGTGAAGGCAAATCCTCCGAGGGAAGCATGAAGATCGGACAGTTGTCCCAGCGTACGGGCGTGCCGACGCGCATGCTGCGTTACTACGAGGAGCAGGACCTGCTGCACCCCGACCGCGCCGTCAACGGCTACCGGGACTATCCCGAGTCGGCGGTGTACCGGGTGCAGCAGATCCGCGGCCTGCTCGACTCCGGGCTCACCACGGAGATCATCCGCCGCATCCTGCCGTTCCTCAACAAGCCCGACGAGATCCACCTGCATCCGGAGTGCCTGACGCCCGAACTGGCCGAGCTGCTGCGGGCGGAGGCGGGCCGCATCCAGCAGCGCATCGACTGCCTGTCCCGCAACCGGGACGCCATCCACGCCTACCTGGCCGCCGTACGGTCCGCGGCGGACGGGGGCGCGCCCTCGGGCTGATCGTTCCGCTGCGAATCCGGTCTGCTGGAATGTGGGCATGGAGACCTTGGCCGACCTTCTCTCGGACGCGGCGGCGGGCCGCCCGCCCGCCCCCGACGGCAGCGTGACCGTCCTCCCCCAGCCGTCGGAGC
Organism: Nonomuraea sp. NPDC001684; assembly: GCF_053596515.1. Lineage (NCBI taxonomy): Bacteria > Bacillati > Actinomycetota > Actinomycetes > Streptosporangiales > Streptosporangiaceae > Nonomuraea > Nonomuraea sp. NPDC001684. The sequence continues at coordinate 6,815 of NZ_JBSFGJ010000209.1, read as the reverse complement.
GCGACGCGGGGATCATCGCCTTCACCGCCCACACGGTGGTCTTCGCCGACGTCGATCCGGCTCGGGTGCACGCCCTGCTGCCCGCCGGCGACCTGTCGGCGCCGCTCATGCCGGCGTTCCTGACGGCGATGGAGGCCGCGACCGGCAGGCGGACCGGCAACCTCGACCTGCTCGCGCTGGCCGCCCCCGCCCCCGGGCCGCCCCCGCTCCCGCTGGAGGAGCTCACCGCCGGCGACCATCCGCGCGTCGTCCGGGCCCGCCGCTACCGGGACGCCGTGCGCGTGTGGGTCACCGCCGACGGCGCCGGCCTGGTCACGCTGGGCCGCGGCGTGGCGGGCCGCTGGGAGGCGGCCGTCGAGGTGGAGCCCGAGCACCGCGGGCGCGGGCTCGGCAGGTCGCTGGCCGCGGCGGCCAGGCACCTGACGCCCGGCCCGCTGTGGGCGCAGATCGCGCCGGGCAACGCCGCGAGCGTACGGGCCTTCCTGGCCGCGGGCTATCTGCCGATGGGGGCCGAGGTGCTGCTCGTTCCGGAGAACGGCTGACTCGGAGGCGTCGCGCGCCCGGCGTGCGCTCGTGCCGGAACGCCGTGCGGAAGGCCCGTGCGCCCTTGCCAGGCCGGGGTTGCCGGTGTCCGGGAGTTTGCTGGTAGGGGGCCCGCTGTTGGGGGAAACCGGGTGTGGCGCTGCGGAGGGCGTCCAAGATCGCTACGTATAGTGATGGCCGATGTCACTTCGTGATTACAGGGGGAGCTCATGAGAGGTAACCTCATCGCCGCCGGCGGTGCACTGCTCGTCGCGGCCGCGGTGTTCAGCATGGCCGGCGTGGCCGCCGCGGACGCCTGGTCCGACGAGAGGCACTGGCACCCGGACAACTGCAGCCTCGGAACGAACGACGACTCCACGTACCACCACGTCACGAAGTACGGCCGGTTCGCCGGCACCCGTGACGCCGACGCCTGCAAGGGCGACGAGCACGGGCACGACGACGATGACGACGGCTGGGGCTGGAAGCACGACCACGGCCGTCACAACTGGCCGGGCAGCGGCAACGGCAACTGGATCGGCCACGGCTACGGCCCCGGCGCGGGGGTCGGCGTCGGGGGCTGACGCCCTCACCCACCTCGATCCCGGCGCCCCCGCGGGGCGCCGGGATCGACGCACGCCCCCGCCCTACCACTCGGAGCGCTGATATCTTCTGCCGTAAAGAGATCGGGCAGAGGAGAGTCGTACTGTGGTCGTCTTCGCCGGGCAGGGGGACGCGCGCCGTTCGATGGCGTTGTTGTGGCGGACCGAGGAGCCGGGCGAGTCGCGTCCCGGTCCCAAGCCGGGCCTGAGCGTGGACCTGATCGTCGACGCCGCCATCGCCGTCGCCGACGCCGAGGGCATGGCCGCGCTGTCCATGCGCAAGGTCGGCGAACGGCTGGGCCGCACCGGCATGGCCCTCTACACCTACGTCCCCAGCAAGGGCGAGCTGGTGGACCTCATGTACGACAAGGCCCTGGGCGAGCTGCCCACCGCCCACGACCTGGCCGGGGGCTGGCGGGCGGCGGTCACCGCGTGGGCCGGGCACCTGTGGCACTTCTACCAGCGCCATCCCTGGGTGCTCCAGGTGTCGCAGGCCCGTCCGGTGCTGGGTCCCAACGAGTTCGCGCTGCTGGAGAGCCTGGTCGCGATCCTGCGTGAGACCGGCCTGCGCCCGCCCGCGCTGCGCGGCGTGGTGTCGCTGCTGTTCGACTTCGTCCGCGGCGCGGCCCGGACGGTCGCCGAGTCCCGGCAGGCCCCGTCGGCCACCGGCGTGTCGGACGAGGAGTGGTGGCACACCCGTTCCCAGCTGCTGGAGGAGGTCGCGCCGGGCTTCGCGGCCCGCTTCCCCATGGTGGCCTGGATCGAGAGCGAGGGCAGCGTCCCCGGCGAGGGCGAGCCGTACCTGGAACACCAGGTGAACGAGGCGTTCACGGTCGGGCTCACCGTGCTGCTCGACGGCGTGCAGGCCGCCGTCGAGCGGACCGGCCCGCACGCCGGGCCGGTCAGCGCCCCTTGAGGAAGGACGCCCAGGCTTCCAGGCCCGGCCCGGGGTCGGCGCGGCCCACGCCGAGGCGGAACCGGTCGTCCGGCGTGGACGTGAGCTCCGAGCGGTAGACGCCCGCGGGCAGCAGCAGCACGCCGGCCTGTTCGACCAGCTCGGCGCAGAACGCCTCGACGCCGTCCGGCCCCAGGTAGCGGGGGAAGGTGACGCAGCCGCCGTCGGGCGCCCGCCACTCGAACAGGTCGCCGAACTCGCCGAAGAACGCCTCGAAGCGCGGCAGGTTGGCGGCGATGATCCCGCGGTTGCGCTCCAGGATGCGGTCCCGTGCCTTGATCGCGATGCGGGCGAGGAGCTCGCTGGGCGCGGAGTTGCAGATGGTCGTGTAGTGCTTGGCGCGTTCGAGGCGGGCGCGCAGCTCGCGGTCGCGGCAGGCGATCCAGCCGATGCGCAGGCCTGGCATGCCGAGGGACTTGGAGGTGACGTTCAGCGAGAGCGCCCCCGGTGACAGGTCGGCGGCCTGCGGCAGCGTACGGGCGGGGTCGAGCTCCAGGCCGCGGTAGACCTCGTCGCTGAACAGGTGGATGCCGCGCTCCTCGCACAGCGCGGCCAGCCGGGCGAGGTCGGCCGCGCCGATGACCTTGCCCGTCGGGTTGTTGGGGAAGTTGACCGACACCACGCGGGTGTTCGGCCGGATCGCGGCCTCCACGGCGTCGAGGTCGAGCGCCCAGTCGCGGGCCGGGTCGAGCGCGACGCCGGTGACCTCGCACAACGCCATCGGCACCGTCTCGGCGGACTGGTAGCACGGCGTGACCACCACGGCGTGGTCGCCGGGGCCGAGCAGCACCTGCATGGCCAGGTACAGGGCTTCCTGGGCGCCCGCGAAGACGACCACGTCGTCCGCGCCGACGCGCTCGTAGGTGTCCGCGACGGCCTGACGCAGCCCCGGGTCGCCGAAGGTCTCGGTGTAGCCGAGGGACAGCGTCTCCCAGGCGTGCCTGTCGTCGTCGCCGGCCAGGGCGAGCAACTCGGCCATGGTCATGGTCTGCGCGTCGGAGGCGGCCAGGTGGTGGCGGGCGGTGAACTCCCAGCGGGAGAAGTAGACCTCCAGCCGGAAGTCGGGAAGCGGGGTCACGGTCGGCTCCTCCTGAGCTCGGCGAGCAGGGCGTAGAGGGTGGAGCGGGACGTCCGCAACGCCCCCGCGACGACGGACGGCGCCCGCCGGACGGTGAAGACCCCGGCCTGGTCCAGCTCGGCCAGCACGGCGAGGCGATCCTCGCGGGTCAGCCGCTCCACCGGCCGGCCGTGCTCGCGGACGTAGGCGCCGACGATCTGCTGCACGCGCTCGGTCCAGTCCTGCTCGAACAGCGCCTCCGGACGCGGCGCCGACGGCGCGGCGAACGCGGCCAGCAGCGCCGCGGCCTGCTCCAGCGGGGTGCGGTCGAGGTTCACGCAGAGCACGGCGGACGGCTCGCCGCCGGGGTCGCGCAGCACGGCGCTCACCGACGACAGCCGCCGCCCGTCGGCCAGCAGCTTCTCGTAGGGCCCGTAGACGCCGTTGGGCGAGGGGTCGAGCCGGTCGAGCTCGCCGAGCAGCGACGGGGCGCCGGGGCCGCGCCCGGACATCGGGTTCCACACGCCCAGGACCCGGTCGCCGCGGACGTCGTGCAGGACCACCTCGGCGTACGGGGCCAGCAGCGCGGCCACCGCCTCGCACACCGGCGACCACAGCCGCACGCGCTCATCCGTGTTCGTCACGCCCGGATGTTATGTCCAATTCGGACGCTTTGTCCAACCAGGTGCGTTCCCCGAACTCAGGCGTGCGCGCCCACCGTGACCGGGCCGAGGGTCAGGCGCGGCCTGCCCTCCAGGATCTCCCCCACCCGTTCCACCTGCTCGTCGAGCTCGCCGCGCTGGGCGGCGGTCAGGCCGGACAGCAGTTCGACCGTGACGTCGATCCGGCTGCCGGAGCGCCGCTGGTGCCAGACCCCGCGCACCTCGCCGTCCACCAGCAGCACGGGGAAGGTGCCCGCCTGCCCGCCGGACAACGCCCGCTGCCAGGCCGGGCCGGGGTAGAGCAGCTCGCGCGGCCGGCCCGCGATCAGGTAGGCGTCGAAGTACGGCAGCAGGCGCACGCCGCGCGGCGGCCCGTCCGGCACCGTCGTGTCCCCCGCCAGCACCCGGGCCGGACGCCCGTCGAACGACACCTCCTCGGTCTCCACCGTCGCGAACGCCTCGGCCGCCCACCGCACCGTCGCGCCGACCCACTGGGCGAACTGCGCCGGAGTGGCCGGCCCGTACGCGGCCAGGTAGGCCCTGACCAGGCCGGCCCGAGCGTCCGGCGGCACGGGCGCGGCCGGCGCGGCGCGGTAGGTGACCTTGCGCCCTCTGACCGGCCCGAACACGAACGCCCCGCGGTGCGCCGCGGTGTGCATCGCCTGCCGCCAGCGCGGCCACATGCCCTGGAAGGCGGGCATGACCAGGTCGCCCGCCCACGGCCCGGTGGCCGCCACGACCGCGTCGCTCAGCTCGTCGATCGTCATGTCGGCCCCGGCCAGCACGTCGCGGACGGCCTGGACGACCTGGTCGGTCTGCTCCGCCGTCAGCCGGACGCCCTCGGCCCCGCCGGGGCCCGGGGGCAGCGACGACAGGGCGCCCAGCCACATGGGCAGGTCGTCCGCCGGCAGCAGGTGCACGGTTCCGCGCGGCCCGTGCGTCTTGACCAGGGTCCCCTCGTCCCACAACGCCTCGCGTACGTGGGAGCGGGTGACGCCGTCGAGCCGCAGGCCGATCGAGAGCTCGGCCGCCGACATGACCTGGGCGTGCGCCCCGCACATGGCGGCCACGACGGCGGCCTGGCCCTTGTCGGCGGCGGGGGCGGCCAGGTGCGCCCGCTCCAGACGGCGCGCGCTGACCTGCGGCCACGACAGTTCGATCACGAATTCCTCCTCGGTGCGTTCGCCCTCACCGTAGAGGGACAGGCGGAAAGGTTCGTTCCGCTACGGCGGCCGTCACCCCGGCGATCCGCCCACGGTGCCGGTGCGGGGGCCGGTCAGCTGAGATCGCCGGCCTTGCCGAGCAGGTAGCGCTGCTCGACCTGGTTCGCGGTCAGGCCGGCGGCCTGCCGGTAGAGCGCGGCGGCCCGCGCGGTGTCGCCGGTCATCTGGAGCAGGTGGGCGCGGACGGCGTGCTCCCGTTGCCTGGTGAGCGGGTGCCGGTCCAGGTGGTGGCGGCGGTTGAGGTCGTCCAGGAGCGCCAGGCCGCGGGCCGGTCCGTAGGCGTGGGCCACCGCCACCACCCGGCTGAGCTGGACCGGCGCGGTGGGGGTGAGCCGTTCGAGCCACAGGTACAGCATGGCGATCTGGGCCCAGTCGGTCCGGTCGGGCGCGGCGGCCGCGGAGTGCACGGCGGCGATCGCGGCCTGGAGCTGGTAGGGGCCCGTCCGGCCGCGGTTCCAGACGCCGTCGATGAGCGCGGTGCCCTCGTCGATCGCGTCGCGGTCCCACCGGGTGCGGTCCTGCTCGTCCAGGGGGACCAGGTCGCCGCCGTCCGTACGGGCCGCGCGCCTGGACTCGGTGAGCAGCATCAGCGCCAGCAGGCCGGTCACCTCGGCGTCGTCGCCGAGCGTGGCGTGCAGCATGCGGGTCAGCCGGATGGCCTCGCGGGTCAGGTCGACCCGAGCGAGCCGGTCGCCGGCGGTGGCGGTGTAGCCCTCGTTGAAGATCAGATAGAGCACCCGCATCACAGCGCTCATGCGGCTGTCGCGGTCGGCGTCGGTGGGCGGTGTGAAGCGGGCTCCGGCGCGGGCCAGCCGTTGTTTGGCGCGGCTGATCCGGGCGCCCATGGTGGGCTCGGTCGTGCCGTGGGCGTGCGCGATCTCGGCGGTGGTCAGGCCGCCGACCGCACGCAGCGTGAGCGCCACCTGGGAGGTGGGGTCGAGCGCGGGATGGCAGCACAGCAGCAGCAGGGTCAGGCTGTCGTCGCTCTCGGCCGCGGGGTCTGCCCGGTGCCCGGGTTCCCGCATGGCCAGGTCGGCCACTCCGGCCCGCAGCTCGCGGCGGTGGCGGGCCTGGTCGGAGCGGAGCAGGTCCACCATGCGCCGGTATCCGACGCGGATCAGCCAGCTGCGCGGGTTCTCCGGCACGCCCTCGACCGGCCAGGTACGCCCGGCGGTCAGCAGCGCCTCCTGCACCGCGTCCTCGGCGATGTCGAACCGGCCGAAGCGGCGGACCAGCGCGCCGAGCACCTGCGGCGCCTCCGTGCGCAGCAGGTGCTCCAGCTCGCGGTTCACGCCCCGAAGTCCGCACCCATGATCGGGCGGATCTCGATCGGTTCGCCGAGCGCCTCGACGATGCGCGCGGCGATCTCGACGGCCCGCTCCTTGCCGGTCACGTCGATCACGGCGAAGCTGGCCAGGACCTCCTTGAGCTCGGCGAAGGGACCGTCGGTGGCGACCACCTCGTCACCGTCGCGGTGGACGGTGGTGCTGACCGCCGGGTGTCCCAGGCCCTCGCTGCCGACGAACTCGCCGGAGGCGATCAGCTCCTGCTCCAGCTTCTGGTAGGTCGCGAAGGCGGCCAGCGCCTCCTCGGAGGGGACATCGGCGGTGGCGGCGTCCCACGCGGCGGCCGGGGTGTAGCCGAGCAGCAGGTATTTCATGGTGAATCCCTCGATCGTGGCAGCCGATTCTACGTTCGCCTCAGGCGGCGCGCCGCAGCGACACCGCGAGGACGGTCGTCCAGGTGAAGGCGACCAGGCCGTTCACGGCGATCTGGACGCTCATGCGGTCGGGC
>NZ_JBSFGJ010000208.1:0-16085 GCF_053596515.1 Nonomuraea sp. NPDC001684 | reverse complement strand
CTCGGCTGGGCCGACGTCGAGACGGACTGGCGGGAGCTGGTCCGGCGGGACGACGTGCAGATCGTCGACATCTGCACGCCGGGCGACTCGCACGCCGAGATCGCGATCGCCGCGTTGCGCGCCGGCAAGCACGTGATCTGTGAGAAACCGCTGGCCAACACCGTCGCCGAGGCCGAGGCCATGGTCGCGGCGGCGGCCGCGGCGCCGGGCAGGAGCATGGTGGCCTTCAACTACCGGCGGGTCCCGGCGGTCGCCCTGGCCCGCCGGTACGTCGAGGAGGGCAGGCTCGGCGAGATCCGGCACGTACGCGCCCAGTACCTCCAGGACTGGATCGTGGACCCGGAGTTCCCGCTGGTGTGGCGGTTGCAGAAGGACAAGGCGGGCGCGGGGGCGCTCGGCGACATCGGCTCGCACATCGTGGACGCCGCCGAGTTCGTCACCGGCCAGCGCGTGGCGGGCGTGTCGGGGCTGACGGAGACGTTCGTCAAGGAGCGTCCGCTGGCGGGGGAGTCGGCGGGGCTGGGCGGGTCCCGTACGGAGGAGCGGGGGACGGTCACCGTCGACGACGCCGCGCTGTTCATCGGCCGGATGTCGGGCGGCGCGCTGGCCTCCTTCGAGGCCACCAGGTTCGCGACCGGGCGCAAGAACGCGATGCGCATCGAGGTCAACGGGCAGCTCGGCAGCCTGGCGTTCGACTTCGAGTCCATGAACGAGCTGTGGTTCAGCGAGGGCGGGGGCGGGTTCGAGCGGATCCTGGTGACCGAGCCCGACCATCCCTACGTGGGGGCGTGGTGGCCGCCGGGGCACGGGCTCGGCTACGAGCACACCTTCACCCACGAGATCAAGGACTTCCTGGAGGCCGTCGCGACCGGCGCCGACCCTTCGCCGTCGTTCGCCGACGGGCTGCGGGTGCAGCGCGTGCTGGCGGCGGTGGAGGCGAGCGCGGCCGACGGCGGCCGGTACACCCCTGTGGAGGACTGATGAGACCAGTAACGCTGTTCACCGGGCAGTGGGCGGACCTGCCGTTCGAGGAGGTGTGCAGGCTGGCGGCCGAATGGGGCTACGACGGCCTGGAGATCGCCTGCTCGGGCGACCACTTCGACGTGGCGCAGGCGGTGGCGGACCCGTCGTACGTGGAGCAGAAGCGCGCCCAGCTCGACAAGCACGGCCTGAAGGTGTGGACGATCTCCAACCACCTCGTCGGCCAGGCCGTCTGCGACCATCCGATCGACGAGCGGCACAAGGCGATCCTGCCGGCGCGCATCTGGGGCTCGGGCGACCCGGAGTCGGTGCGGCGGGCCGCGGCCGAGGACATGAAGGACACCGCGCGGGCGGCGGCGGCGCTCGGCGTGGACACGGTGGTGGGGTTCACCGGGTCGTCGATCTGGCACACCGTGGCCATGTTCCCGCCGGTGCCGGCGTCGATGGTGGAGGCCGGCTACCAGGACTTCGCCGACCGCTGGAACCCGATCCTCGACGTGTTCGACGAGGTCGGGGTGCGCTTCGCGCACGAGATCCACCCGAGCGAGATCGCCTACGACTACTACACGACGCAGCGGACGCTGGAGGCGATCGGGCATCGTCCGGCGTTCGGGCTGAACTGGGACCCGTCGCACATGGTGTGGCAGGACCTCGACCCGGTGGCGTTCATCCTCGACTTCAAGGACCGCATCTACCACGTCGACTGCAAGGACACCCGGGTCCGGATCGGCGACGGGCGCAAGGGACGGTTGTCGTCGCACCTGCCGTGGGCGGACATGCGGCGGGGATGGGACTTCGTCTCCACCGGGCGCGGTGACGTGCCCTGGGAGGACTGCTTCCGGGCGCTCAACTCGATCGGGTACGACGGGCCGATCTCGATCGAGTGGGAGGACGCGGGGATGGACCGGCTGGACGGCGCCCGCGAGGCGCTGGGGTACATTCGGCGGCTGAACTCCATCACGCCGCCCGCCACGGCCTTCGACGCGGCCTTCTCCACCACGTAGGACCACGTAGGACCACGTAGGGCCTGCTGGTCACGGGCCGGGCGACCGCGCGTCCGGCCCGTGCCGGACGTCCGGGGCCGGCCGGCGGGCGGTCATCAGCCCGACGATCATGATCAGCCCGCAGACGAGGAACGGCCAGCCGTAGGGCCGTCGTGGCGCCCAGCCGTCGAAGGTGGTCGCCACCCCCACCAGCGTGACGGCCGCCGCCGCGAGCCATCCGAGTGCCCGCCCGGCCACGCGGGCGCGCAGCCACGCCAGCAGGATCGCCAGGACGATCCCCGGCCAGGCCATGAGGACGAAGTCCCAGAGGTGGGCGGGCCCCGGCGCGTGGGCGCGGAGCGCGCCGTTCAGCGGGCCGGCGGCGAGGTAGAGCGGGAAGGCCATGACGGCCATGGCCAGGTCGCCGTACAGGCCGTCGCCCAGGCGGCCGTCCTGGGTCAGCCAGGTCAGCGTCAGCACCGCGGCGGCGTACGCGAACGCCGCCGACAGTTTCTGGACCCTGGCGATGGCTGCGATCATCGGACGCCTTCCCCTGCCACGTCACCGCTCCGGCGGTCCCACGGTAGAGCGCCCGGCGGGCCGTGGCCGGGCCCATGGGAAACCCTTGCCGGAACCGGTCAGGACCCTGGCGGAGCGGGTGACGGGCCGTCACCGTCCTTGGCGCACGCCGGCGCGTCCGCCGAGGCGCCGCCGGAGTCCTGCGGGACGCCCAGCTCGACGCAGCAGTGACCCGGCCGCGGGATCAGGGTGGCCTGGACGGCCGGGGCGCCGAGGCCGTCGAGGAACCCGGCCAGGAACGCGTGGTTGATGCCGCAGACCAGCTCGGGGGCCTTGGCGGCCAGGGGATGGAAGGGGCAGTTGCGCAGCCGGACCAGGGTCGGCGTGTCGCGGCTGGGCTCGAAACCGTGACGTTCCAGGACCTGCTGGGCGCAGGTCAGGGCGCGCTCGGGGCCGAGCCGGGCGCCGCGCAGCCCGGCGCGTTCGGTGTGGCCGAGGTCGTGGCCGCGCTCGCGGGCCAGGCGGCGGGCCGCCTGACCGGCGCTCTCGCCGGGCGTCTCGGCCAGCACGGCGTCGAGCAGGATGTCGGCGAGCAGGACGGGTTCGCGCGGGGGGATGCTGACCTGGACGTCGAGGTCGGAGGGTTCGTACACCTTGGGGGCGCGGCCGACGCGGTGCAGCCCGCCCGGCTGTTCGTAGCGGGTGGCGAGCAGCCCGGCGTCCACCAGTTTGTCCAGGTGGAAGGCGGCGAGCTTGCGGGAGATCCCGACGCTCTGGGCCGCCTCGTCGCGGGTGACGGCCCGCCCGGCGCGGTTCAACCTGGCGGTCACCGCCGGGTACGCGGCCGGGTTCGCCTGGCGGCTGGGCGACGGGCCGCCGGGGGCCGTGCCGGTGGGGCAGATCGTGCTGTCGGCGGTGTGCCTGGCCGTGCTCGCGGCGTCGGGCTACCTGGGCGGCAAGCTCGCCTTCCGCTACGGCGTCCGGGTCGCCGGCGAGGACACCCAGGCCGAGGGGTTCACCACCGGCCCGCCACGGTGAGGCGCCGCCTTCGGACACCCGCCATCTGACATACGAACGGCTCATCCTGGAAAGAAGGAAGATCGTGGAGATCGCGGCACTGATCACCTGGCTCGTCACCGCCGTCGGCGGCTTCTACATGCTCGGCACCTGGATCGCCCGCGGCGGCGTGGCCCAGCAGAAGGCCGGCGAGTCCCGGCTGCCAGCGCCGGTGCTCTTCGGGCACTTCCTGCTCGCCGCGGCGGGCCTGGTCGTGTGGATCATCTACCTGTCCGCCGACGCCCATGGACTGGCCTGGCTCGCGTTCGGGCTGCTCGTGCCGGTCGCGCTGCTCGGGTTCGTCATGCTGGCGCGGTGGATCCCGGTCCATCGGGCGCGCGTCGCCCGGCTCGGCTCCGGCCCGGCGACGGCCGGCTCGCCGGTTCCGGCCGAACGGCACTTCCCCGTCGCGGTGGTGGCGGGTCATGGGCTGTTCGCGGTCGTGACCGTCGTCCTGGTGCTGCTCACCGCGCTCGGCGTGGGCGGGAGCTGACGTGCGCCGCGATCACCACGCCCTTCGCCCAGGAACAGGACACAAAGAGGAGATCCGACCATGCCTGCACCCGCGACCATCGTGATCGCCGGCGGCGGCCTCGCCGCCGCCAAGGCCGCAGAGGCCCTGCGCGGCGAGGGCTTCGACGGCCGGCTCGTGCTGGTCGGCAGGGAGACGCACCTGCCGTACGAGCGGCCGCCGCTGTCCAAGGACTACCTCCAGGGCGCCGGCGAACGCGACAAGATCTTCGTCCACGACCGTTCCTGGTACGACGAGCACGACGTCGAGCTGCGGCTGGGCGTCGAGGTCACCGGCATCGACCCGGCCGGCCACCGGGTCACCCTGAGCGACGGCGAGCAGCTCGGCTACGACCGGCTGCTGCTGGCCACCGGCTCCCGGCCGCGCCGCCCGGACCTCCCCGGGGCCGACCGGCCCGAGGTGCTGTACCTGCGTACCGTCGACGACAGCGAACGCCTGCGCGCCACCCTGGCCGGCGCCGGCCGCGTCGCGATCCTCGGGGCCGGCTGGATCGGCCTGGAGGTGGCCGCCGCCGCCCGCGCCGCGGGGGCCGAGGTAACCGTGATCGAGACGGCGTCCGCGCCGCTGCTGCGCGTGCTGGGGCCGCACGTCGCCCAGGTGTTCACCGCGCTGCACCGCGAGCACGGCGTGAACTTCCTCTTCGACGCCCGTCCCGCCGAGATCACCGGCTCCGGGGTCCTGCTCGCCGACGGCGCCCACATCGAGGCGGACGTCGTCGTGGCCGGCGTCGGCGCCGAACCGGACACCGACCTCGCGCGGGCCGCCGGGCTGACCGTCGAGGACGGCGTCAAGGTGGGGGCCGACCTGCGCACGTCCGACCCCGACATCTTCGCGGCCGGCGACATCGCCAACGCCTACCATCCGCTGCTGGGCCGCCACGTCCGGGTCGAGCACTGGGCGAACGCGCTCAACCAGCCCGCCACCGCCGCTCGCGCGATGCTCGGGCGGCCCGGCGACTACGACAACCTGCCTTATTTCTTTACCGACCAGTACGACCTGGGCATGGAGTACGTCGGCCACGTCCCGCCCGGCCGCACGCCCGACGTCGTGGTCCGCGGCGACCTGGACGCCCGCGAGTTCATCGCCTTCTGGCTGGACGAGCAGGACAGGGTGCTGGCCGCGATGAACGTCAACATCTGGGACGTCACCGACCACACCCAGGCGCTCATCCGGTCCCGCAAGCCCGTGGACCGGGCCGCGCTCGCCGACCCCGGCACCCCTCTCGACCAGCTCCTGCCCTCCTGACGCCGGATGCGGCACGGGACGGTCCGTCCCGTGCCGCACCGGAGGAGGGTCAGCGCACGACGCGGCAGACCAGGGCGTCGGAGGTGCCGCGCAGCGCGGACATCACCACGTCCGTGGTGAGGAACTTGCAGGCCAGGTACGGGTCGCCGGAGCCCGCGTACGTCATCGGACCGGGGCCGCCGGTGTAGCAGCGCAGGCCGCCGGACTCGTAGAAGCCGATCCACGAGGACGAGCTGACCTTGGCGTGACAGTAGTCGCCGATCGAGACCGGCCCGAAGGTCACGTCCACGACGGCCGCCTGGGCGGGCGCGGCGAGGGCGAGCAGGCCGGCGGCGGCGAGGGAGAGCAGGGCGAGGCCGCGACGAAGCATGGATACTCCTTGGGGGGTGGTGGGCACTCAACCCGGAGTATCCGTTAGGAAACTTTCCTTAGCAATGCCTTGGCGGCGGGTGTGCGACCGGTCCGGCCGATCGCGGCCCGACGTGCCCGGGGCCGGAGAGCGGAAGCCCGTTCTCCGGCCCCGGGCCGGGGTCAGTCCATGATGACGATCTGGCGGAGCACCTCGCCGCCGCGCAGGGCCGCGACGGCGTCGTTCAGGTCGCCGAGCCGGATGCGGGCGCTGATCAGCGATTCCAGGTCGAGCTGTCCGGCCTTGTGGAGCTTGGCGAAGTAGGGGAAGTCATGCCGCACGTCGGCCTCGCCGTACAGGCTGGACAGCAGTCTCTTGCCCTCGAACAGCAGGCTGAAGGCGGAGATGGAGACCATGTCGTCCACCGCGCCGGCGCCCACCACGATGACGTCGCCGCCCGCCCGGGTGAGCTGCCAGGCGCTCTGGATGGTCGCCGACTTGCCGACGACCTCGAAGCCGTAGTCGAAGCCGCTGCCGCCGGTCAGCTCGTTCAGGGCCTCGGGGACCTGCTCGGGCGTGATCGCGTGCGTCGCGCCGACCTTCTTGGCCAGGGCGTGCTTGGACTCCAGCGGGTCGACGGCGAGGATCGTCCTGGCGCCGGAGACGCGGGCGCCCTGGATGACCGACAGGCCCACGCCGCCGCAGCCGATCACCACGACCGTGGAGCCGGGACGCACCTTGGCGGTGTTGATCGCGGCGCCCACGCCGGTCGTGATGCCGCAGCCGATCAGCGCCGCCGCCTCCCACGACACGTCGTCGTCGATCTTGATCGCGCCCTGCCAGGGCACGATGACCTCCTCGGCCCAGGTGCCGCAGCCCGCCATGCCGAACGCCGTCGCGTTGTCGCCGCCGAAGCGGAAGTTGCCCTTGCTGAAGGACTCGATGACGTACTTCATGCACATGTACGGCTGCCCGCCCACGCACAGGTCGCAGGACTGGCAGGCCGGCCGCCAGCTGATCACGACGTGGTCGCCCGGCGCGACCGAGGTGACGTGCTCGCCCACCTCGACCACCTCGCCCGCGCCCTCGTGGCCCGGGATCAGCGGCACCGGCTGCGGAAGCACGCCGGACATGGCCGACAGGTCCGAGTGGCACACGCCCGTGGCTCTGATCCGTACGCGGACATCGGTCGGCCCGACGGGGGCCAGGGTGATGTCGTCGCGGATGTCCAGCTTGTCGTTGCCTACGGCGTGCAGGATCGCGGCGCGCATGGGGTTTCTCCTCCGGCTACGGCTAGTCCTCTAGCGACAGGGCGGCTTTCGGGCAGGACCTGACCGCGCTGCGGACGCGGTCCTGCATCTCGGGGGGTGGTTCGGGGAGCAGGATGTGCAGCTGGTCGTCGTCGTCCACCTCGAAGACCTCGGGGGCGAGCCCCATGCACACGGCGTTGGCCTCGCAGACCAGTTCATCGACCTTGACCTTCATGTGAGCCTCCTGTGATCCCATGAGACCACTTTGGTGCGCTCGACGACGTAGGCGATGCGTTTTCTGCCGGTCTGCTCGACGTAGGGGGTGAGCAGGTCGTCCGGCACGCCCGGCGTCATCCTGCGCGCGATCATCATGCCGATGGCGAGCACCCGGTCCCGGTCGTCCACCTGCTCGGCCACGCCGTACACCAGGACGCCGCGGAGCTGGTCGTAGTCGTCGCCCGCCTCGACCAGGCAGCTCACCCGCGGGTCGCGGGCCAGGTTGCGGGCCTTCTGCGCCTTGCCGTACGTCCAGAAGGCGATGCGGCCCTCGTCCAGCCCGTAGAACATGGTCACCAGGTGCGGTGTCCCGTCGGGATTGATGGTCGCGAGCTGGACCTTGCGCGAACCCTCCAGGAACGCCGTGACCTCGTCGTCGGACATCGCGATGCGAGCGCGCTGATTCACGTGCCAAGTAGAACAGGTTCCAAAGAAGCACGGCAAGAGGTCCCTGGAATGTTGTTCGGTTCGGCTAGGGTGCATGCCTATGACGATGCCGCCGGAGCTGCTGCAGGCAGCGGAGCACGCCAAGGGATTCATGCCGCCGAAGGAGGGTCTGGCCCTGTTCGAGGCGGCCTGCCGGTACGGCGGCCTGGGGCCGCTCTGCGAGATCGGCACCTACTGCGGCAAGTCGGCGATCTACCTCGGCGCGGCGGCCCGGCACACCGGCTCGGTGGTCGTCACCGTCGACCACCACCGGGGCTCGGAGGAGATCCAGCCCGGCTGGGCCCACCACGACCCGGCCCTGATGGACCCGCGCTTCGGGCGGATGGACTCCCTGCCCTTCTTCCGCGCCGCCATCGCCGCCGCCGGGCTGGAGGAGGAGGTGATCGCCGTCGTCGGGCGGTCCGACCGGGTGGCCGCGTTGTGGAACACGCCGCTCGGCCTGCTCTTCATCGACGGCGGCCACTCCGAGGAGCCGGTGACCCGCGACTACGAGGGCTGGGCGCCGCACGTCATGGAGGGCGGCGCGCTGGTCTTCCACGACATCTATCCCGACCCGGCCGACGGCGGGCAGGCCCCCTACCGGGTCTACCTGCGGGCCCTTGAGTCGGGCGCCTTCCGCGAGGTGTCGGCCGAGGGCTCGCTGCGCGTGCTCGAACGCGTCGGCCGGGGCGTCTAGCGCCGGTGGCGGCGGTTCCACGACCGGCGGGTGTGGGCCTGCCAGCGCTGGAAGTCCTCGTGGGTGTGGGCGTCGTGGCCGAGGGCCAGCAGCGCCTGGTCGGTCCAGGCGGCCGCCTCGTCGGGCGCGGCGTCGGCCAGGATCGGCACGGCCAGCCGCGCGTGGTCCGGCAGCGCCCCCGACCGCAGCCGCGCCGTGACCGCGAAGGCGCAGCCCTGGGCCAGGTGGGCGCGGAAGCCGTCGGCGCCGGCGTGCTCGGTCAGCCACCACAGCTCGTCGCTGTCGGCGCCGCCCGTGTACGTGGCCGCGAACCCCACGCCGCTCCACAGGTCGGCCCGCCGGCTCGCCGGAAAGCCCGCGATGCGCGCGCCGACGTCGTCCGGCGAGGCGCAGTCGTGGTACCACAGCAGCCGGCCGAGGCCCTGGTCGAAGACCGCGCAGTGGGCGCGGGTGAGCAGGTCGGGCATGCTCCTGCGGCCCACCATGCGGTCCGCGCGCGACAGGCTCCACTGGAAGCCGAACCCGTCCACGGCCAGCCAGCGCATCAGCGGGTGCGCCCGCCGCGCGCCCCAGACCGGACGCAGCCGCAGCAGCGCGTAGCCGCGTCCGGCGCCGACGTACGCGGCGTGGCGGTGATGCTGGGCGGGGCCGGCCAGTAGCTCGTGAAGGCGCCGGCCCCGGGTCAAGGTGAGCAGGTCGAGCACGGTGCAGGCGGCCGCCGCGCCCTCGTGGCCGAACGGCCGCTGCTCGGGTGAGAGGTCTTCGATCTTCTCGACTTCCCGCGACATGACCGCGTTGAAGCCGAACACGTACGACTGCTCGGAATCCGTGAAGACCGTCCGGGGAGCGCCGGGGCGCAGCCGGAACCTGCGCCGGCCCAGATCGGACTCCGAAGGATCCTTAGTCAGAAACCTCCGCAGCCCCCTCGCCGGGGACAGTGTCGGCTCGATCCTGACCTGGTCCAAGAACGCTGTTGTGCCCGTGTCGCCCACGCTTCCCCCGAAGACGCCTCCTACGGCCAGACACGAAGCTAGTAACCCCATTGCGCCGTTCACCGGCGGCGCACCGGATGTCCCCGGCAAAGAACCCGCAAAAGCCCTTGCGCCGACGACGCGCGGGATCAGCCGGGAGGCGCCGACCTGAACGACTGACGCTCCACGCACCCGCACGCCTCCGGATCCGACACCGACGTGCCCGCGATGTCGCGGAACAGCCCGGAACCGGGGGACAGGCGCTGCAGCGCGTCCGCGGCGAGGATGGCCGCGGCCGCGGTGTAGCCGGAGCGCTCGTGCGGGAAGTGCTTGCGGTTGACGAACTGCCAGCCGGTCCAGTACGAGCCGTCCTCGTGGCGCAGGTGCTGCACGTCGGCGAAGAGCGCGGCGGCCCGCGTACGGTCGCCCATGGCGTCCAGGGCCAGCACCAGCTCGCACGTCTCGGCCCCGGTCACCCACGGCTGGTCGGACACGCACCGGATGCCGAGCCCCGGCACCACGAACGTGGACCACTCGCGCTCCAGCAGCTCGACCGCCTGCCGCCCGCGCACCGCGCCGCCCAGCACCGGGTAGTACCAGTCCATCGAGAACCGGCTCTTGTCGGCGAACGCCTCCGGGTGCGCCGACAACACGTGGGCCAGCCGGTCGGCGGCCAGCTCCCAGTGCGGCTGCGGGTCGCCCAGATGGTCGGCGAGCAGCACGCCGCAGCGCAGGCCCTGGTGGATCGAGGAGCACCCGGTCAGCAGCGCGTACGCCGCCGCCCGGCCGTGGGCGTCCCGCTCCCAGACGATCTCGCCCCGCTCGGTCTGCAGGCCCACCACGTAGTCGAGCGCGGCCTTGACCATGGGCCAGTGGCGCTCGGCGTGCTCGCGGTCGCCGGTGACGAGAAGGTGGTGCCAGACGCCGGCGGCGACGTAGGCGGCGTGGTTGGACTCGCCGCCCGCCTCGGTGGCCACGCCGTCCAGCAGCTTCATCGGCCAGGAGCCGTCGGGGCGCTGGTGGCGGGCCAGCCACTCCCAGCCGCGCCGCACCGGCTCGGCCAGCCCGGCCACGGACATGCCCATCAGGCACTCGACGTGGTTCCACGCGTCCACGTGCCCCTCGGGCCAGGGCACGCCGCCGTCGTCCTGCTGGATGGCCGCGATGCTGAGGGCCGTGCGGACGACCTCCTCGCGGGAGATCATGGCTTCTTGACGTAGAGGACCACGCTCTTGCCGATGAGCGGGTTGAGCAGCGCCTCGGCGATCCTGGTGGCGGCCGGGCGCTTCATGATGTCCCACACCAGCAGCTCGTGGTACGCCTTGGCGACCGGGTGGTCGTCGTTGTTGACGCCCACCGCGCACTTGATCCACCAGTACGGCGCGTGCAGGCCGTGGGCGTGGTGGTGCGGGCCGATCTCGAAGCCGACGGACTTGAGCTTGGCCGACAGCTCGGCCAGCGTGTAGATCCGCACGTGGCCGCCGGGGGCGGTGTGGTAGTCCTCGTCCAGGGCCCAGCAGATGCGCTCGGGCAGGAAGCTCGGCACGGTGATCGCCGCGGTGCCGCCCGGCTTGAGCACGCGGAAGATCTCCCGCATGGCGGTCATGTCGTCGGGGATGTGCTCCAGCACCTCGGCCGCGATGACCCGGTCGAAGCCGCCGTCCTCGAACGGCATGTCCAGCGCCGTGCCCTGGACGGTCTCGCCGGTCGCGCCCAGCGGCACCTCGCCCGCCTTGTCCATCGCCACGAACATGGCCGCCACGTTGTCCAGCTCGGCCTGGTCCATGTCGAAGGCGACGACGTCGGCGCCCTGGCGCAGCACCTCGAAGGCGTGCCTGCCGCCGCCGCAGCCCAGGTCGAGCACGCGCACGCCGGGGCCCACGGGGAGCCGGTCGAAGTCCACGGTCAGCACTTTGTCGCTTCTCCTTGATCAGCTCTTGGGGGCTTTTCGTTCGGGGGTCAGCGGCGGGCCTTGTGCGCCGCCATCGCCTCGCGGTACGCCTCGACCGTCCGCTTGGCGACGACGTGCCAGGTGTAGCGCTCCATGACCCGGTCGTAGCCGGCCTTGCCCACCCGCTCGCGCTCCTCGGGGGAGTCGTGCAGGCGGCGCAGCACGGCCGCCAGCTCCTCGGCGTCGCCCGGCGGGACCTGGACGGCCGCGTCGCCCACGACCTCGGGCAGCGCGCCCGTACGGCTGGCCACCAGGGGCGTGCCGCAGGCCATGTGCTCGACGGCGGGCAGCGAGAAGCCCTCGTACAGCGAGGGGACCACGGAGATCTCCGAGGTGGCGATCAGCTCGCCCAGCTCGTCGTCGGAGATGCCGTGCACGAAGCGCACCCGGTCCTGCAGCGACAGCTCCCGGACCAGCCGCTCGGTCGGGCCGCCGGGGGTGGGCTTGCTGACCACGGTCAGGTTCACGTCGCGTTCGGTGGCGAGTTTGGCGACCGCGCGCAGCAGCGTGGCCACGCCCTTCATCGGCGAGTCCGCGCTGGCCACCGCGACGATCGAGCCCTTGCGGCGGGGCTTGTCCGGGCGCGGGTGGAAGTAGCGGGTGTCCACGCCGAGCGGGATCAGCCGCATGTTGGCCTGCGGGACGTTGAAGTCCCGGTGGATGTCGGCCAGCGACGACTCGCTGACGGTGAGGATCGGGCTCAGCCTGGGGGCGACGCGCGACTGCATCTTCACGAACCCGTACCAGCGGCGCATGGTGAGCTTCTTGTAGCCCGTGGCGGCCTCCAGCTCGATCCGCCGGTCGACGCTGATCGGGTGGTGGATCGTCCCGACCACGGGGAACAGCTTCTGGATGCCGAGCAGGCCGTAGCCGAGGGTCTGGTTGTCCTGGACGACGTCGAAGTCGCCGACGCGCTTCTTCAGCTCGCGGTAGGCGCGCAGGGTGAAGGTGAGCGGCTCGGGGAAGCCGGCCGTCCACATGGTGCCGACCTCCAGGAGGTCGATCCAGTCGCGGTACTCGGCCAGCTTCGGGGTCCTGAACGGGTCCTCGTCCCGGTAGAGGTCGAGGCTGGGCACCTCGCGCAGGACGACGCCCTCGTCCAGCTCGGGGTAGGGCGGTCCGGAGAACACCTCGACGTGGTGGCCGAGCGCGACCAGCTCACGGCTCAGGTGCCGGAGATAGACGCCCTGCCCGCCGCAGGTGGGCTTGCTGCGATAGGACAGCAGCGCGATCCGCAGCGCCTCGCTCACGGACACCCCTTTCTCCGCCGGTAGGCCCATGTTTTCTGCGGTAAGGCCCCAAGAGGCGGGCGTGTACCGTGAAAGATGACCTTAGTCCGAGAAGGCTACCATTCGGTAGGTCACCTGGAATTGTTCACAACAGTCTCCACAGGCCGTGCGAACTGCGACATTAAGGTAACCGAGCGTGGTTCGGTGGAACAGGTTCTAGTGGGCTTTGGTGCTGCGTCCAGGCGCTTAGCTGTACATTCCCGTCCCAAAGGGACGCGGTGCGGGCCACCGTACCTACGTGATAGTTGGAGGACCCCTTGGCCAGGCGCGCTCTGATCACCGGCATCACCGGCCAGGACGGTTCCTACTTGGCCGAGCACCTGCTCGACCAGGGTTACGAGGTGTGGGGGCTGGCCCGCGGGCAGGCTAACCCGCGCGTCTCGCGCATGCGCAAGCTGCTGGCCGACGTCCAGGTGGTGCGGGGCGACCTGCTGGACCAGGGGTCCTTGATCTCCGCGGTGGAACGCGTTCAGCCCGACGAGGTGTACAACCTGGGGGCGATCTCGTTCGTGCCCATGTCGTGGGAGCAGGCCGAGCTGACCGCCGAGGTGACCGGTATGGGCGTCCTGCGGATGCTTGAGGCCATCCGGGTGTGTTCGGGCGTGTCGCGGGGCGGGGGATCGTCGTCCCCGGGACAGATCCGCTTCTACCAGGCCTCGTCCTCGGAGATGTTCGGGCAGGTCACCGAGACCCCGCAGAACGAGCGCACCGCCTTCCATCCGCGCTCGCCGTACGGGGTGGCCAAGGCGTACGGGCACTTCCTCACGCAGAACTACCGCGAGTCGTACGGGATGTTCGCGGTGTCGGGCATCCTGTTCAACCACGAGTCGCCGCGGCGCGGCGCGGAGTTCGTGACCAGGAAGGTCACCCTCGGGGTGGCCCGGATCAAGCTCGGCCTGGCCACGGAGCTGCGGCTGGGCAACCTGGAGGCGCGCCGCGACTGGGGCTACGCGGGCGACTACGTCAAGGCGATGCACCTGATGCTCCAGGCCGCCAATCCCGAGGACTACGTGATCGGCACCGGGCGGATGAAGTCGGTGCGGGAGCTGGTGGAGGCCGCCTTCACGGCCGCCGGGCTGGACTGGGAGCGGCACGTGGTGGTCGACCAGGGGCTGCACCGCCCGGCGGAGGTGGACCTGCTGTGCGCCGACCCGAAGAAGGCGCGGGCGCAGCTCGGGTGGGAGCCGCGGGTGTCGTTCGACGAGCTGGTCGCGATGATGGTCGAGAGCGACCTGCGCCTGCTGTCCGCCGGCGGCGACCCCGACCAGGACAGCTCCTGGCCCTAGAGCCGGTTCCGCACCCCTTGGCCCGCCCGGTCCGGTGCGGGCCTTTTTGCTGCTTACGGCTGCTCTTGGCCTGACCCATTGACAAAGCGGATTTTTACGTAAAAGATTGTTTTTGCGATGAGAGATGTCCTGTATCTGGAACAGATCGAGCAGGCCGAGGCGCTGCTCAAGCCGCAACGGGTCGAGGTGCTCAGGCAGCTGGCCGAGCCGCGTACGTGCTCGGAGGTCGCCGAACGCCTCGAGCAGACGCCGCAGCGGGTCTACTACCACGTCAAGCGGCTGGTCGAGGCCGGTCTCGTGGAGCTGGTGTCCGAGCGCAAGGTGCGCGGCGTCCACGAGGGCATCTACCAGGCCGGCGCGCGGTCGTACTGGTTGTCGCCGCGGCTGGTCGGCCGGATCGGGCTGCGCAAGGCGCGCGACGAGCTGAGCCTGGGCTACCTGCTCGACCTCATGGAGGAGGTCCAGGCTGACATCGCCGCGCTCGACCGGGACGCGCCCGAGCTGCCGTCCATCGGACTGTCCGGAGAGATCCACGTGCGTCCGGAGAGCCGCCAGCAGTTCCTGAACGACCTGCAGGGCATGCTGCAGGAGCTTTTCACTCGTTACGGCGGCGCTGAGGGGGACGCCTTCAAGCTCGCCGTCGCCTGTTACCCCAAGGGAGAAGAGCATGAGTGAGCCGATGATCGCGAAGGTCCGCGTCCAGGCGCCGGTCAAGGAGGTGTGGCACGCGATCACCGATCCGGCCGAGGCGCGGGTCTGGCTGGCCGAGCACGTCGAGGTGGACCTGCCGGACCGGTTCGAGTTCTGGGGCCGTACGACGCCGGAGGGCGACGCGCCGCACCAGCGGGTCCTGTCGGCCGACGAGCGCGGCGTGCGGTTCGCCTGGCTCCTGGACGGCGTCGAGACGACCGCCGAACTCGCGGTCGAGGAGGACGGCGACTCGGCGACGATCGTCTCGGTGACGCAGTCGCACTTCGACTTCCAGGACGTCGTCACCGGCGCCAGCATCCGGGGCGTGCTGCAGACCTACTGGTTCCAGGTGCTGGCCAGCCTGGCCGAGCACGTCGAGGGCCGCCCGCTCACGCCGCGCGCCGACTTCACCGCGCGCGAGCTGCGCGCCGAGGTCACCATCGACGCCACGCCCGCCCAGGTCTTCGAGTCGCTGGTCGACTCGGAGGCGGTGAGCGAGTGGTTCGGGATGCCGATCGAGATCGAGCCGTACGTCGGCGGCCGGTTCGCCATGGGCGGGTTCGCGAACGACCCGTCGCCGGCCAAGGTGCTGGAGCTGGAGCCGGAGCGGCGGTTCTCCGTCGACTGGGGCGGCGCCGGGGTGAGCTCCTGGGAGCTGGCCGGGTCCGCCGGCCGGACGCGGCTGACGCTCGTGCAGAGCGGCTTCGACGCCGAGCGGCCGCCGTACGCGGCCTGGGGCGGGATGTTGTCCGGGGTGGCGGAGCTGCGGCGTTACCACGAGGTGCCGGACTGGCGTCCGATGTGGGTCGCCTGACCGCGCCGGGTCAGCCTGGTTCGTACTGGTTCGTCCTGCCCGCTCTGGTTCAGCCTGGTGTGTCCTGCCGGCCGTCCGGCAGGTGGTCGAGGACGGTCTCGGCGATCGTGGCGAGCACCTCGATCTGCTCCCGCGAGAGCAGGTCGATGAAGTGCCTGCGCACCGACGCCACATGGGCGGGCGCCGCCGCCTGGATGGCCCGCAACCCTCCGTCGGTCAGCACGACCACGGCCCCGCGCGCGTCCCCCTCGAACCCCTCGCGGGTGACCAGCCCCCGCTGCTCCATCCGCGAGATGTGCCGGGAGAGGCGGCTCTTCGACCAGAGCATGCGGTCGGCCAGCGCGGTGAGCCGCCACCGGTGGCCGGGCGTGGAGGACAGCGCCGACAGGACGTCGTAGTCGGGGGCCGACAGCCCCGAGTCGCTCGCGAGGTCGCGGCTGACCTGGGCGTCCAGCAGCAGGCGCATCCTGCGGTAGCCGATCCAGGCCCGGAACTCGGCGTCGTCCAGCCAGTTGGGCTCCATGACCCGGCAGTTTAGTTGACGTGTAACCGACCTCCGCTCTAGGTTTACATGTAAACCAAAGTGGAGGAGGCGGGTCGTGTTCGGACTGGGCATATCGACGTCGGCGGCGTCGGGGGCCGATCCCGTGGGCGACGCCCGCGCGGCCGAGGAGCTGGGCTTCGACTTCGTCTCGGCGTCGGACCACCCGTGCGGCGTCGAGCCCACGTACGAGCTATGGACGATGCTGACCTGGGTGGCCGCCGCCACC
>NZ_JBSFGJ010000207.1:0-16175 GCF_053596515.1 Nonomuraea sp. NPDC001684 | reverse complement strand
GCCGGGATGTCCGGCAGGCAGCACAGGGAAACGGAGATCGCCCGGCGGATCAGGGCCAAGGGCCTTGCCACCGGGCGCACCTCCGCCCAGATAGCTGAAGAGATCCACGAGGCGTGCTCGCCGCAGTTCAGCACGACCCGCATCAAAGCGCACCGCCTGTCCTACGGCATCGCGCTGGCGGACGTGATCGAGCAGGTGCGCGCGTTGTTCGAGCGCGACGCCAAGGCGCCGCCGGGCATCGGCGAGACGTTGCTGTCGGCGTACGAGAGCGGGCTCAAGCGGCCGGGCCCCGAATACCTCCACTACCTGTGCTCGGTCTACCGGGTCGAGCCCATCGAGCTCGGCTTCGACGGGCCCTGCATCTGCGGCCACGGCCACCGGATGCCCGGCGTGCTCAGCGAGCCCGTCGGTCGTGTGCCGGGGTCGGCGTCGCTCCCGCGCGACCTGGTGATCCATCCGATGACCGTCGAGGCCGACGCCCAGGAGGACGAGAACATCCTGCGGCGGACGTTGTTAAACCTGCTCGACACCGACGTCTCGTTCAAGCAGCAGTTCGACGGGCCGGTGCTGGGGGCGTGCGAGGGCATCCGGCGGCGGATGGACGAGACGCTGGTCTCGGCCACCGTGTCGGGCGGCATGCTCGACCAGTGGGAGGAGGCGACGCTGGCCTTCGGCCGCCAGTACACCACGACGCCCCCGCTGCGGCTGTTGTGCGACGTGCTGCTGGAGCTGAGCGCGGTCCGCACGGCGTTGTCCAGGCGTCAGCCGATCGACCTCCAGGACCGGTTGTGCCGCATGGCCGCGCAGCTGGCCGGCCTGAGCGGCATGGTGATGATCAACCTGGGCGACCACCGGCTGGCGCGGTCGTTCTTCCGCACCGGCCGCATCGCCGCCGACGAGACCGGCGACCGCGCGCTGCGGGCCTGGATCACGGCCAGGGAGTCGCTCGTCCCCCTCTACTACGGCGACGCCCGCGAGGCGCTCAACCTGGCCAAGAAGAGCCGCGACCTGGCGGGCGCCACGCCGTGCGTGGCCCAGGCCATGGCGCCGGTCGTCGAGGCGCGGGCCCTGGCCATGCTCTCGGGCACCGACAGCAAGAAGGAGGTCGTCGACCAGGCCAAACGCGCGCTGGCCCGGGCCAGGAGCGCCTTCTCGCACATGAAGAGCGAGGAGCAGGAGGACATGGCCTTCGGCTACACCGAGAAGCAGCTCTACTTCTACCAGGGCGACGTGCTCACCAAGCTCGGCCAGACCATCGAGGCCGAGGTGGTGCTCGACCAGGCGCTCGGCAAGTACGAGGACCACGTCCTCGATCAGACCCTGATCAGGCTCGACCAGGCCCAGTGCCGCCTCCTGGAGGGTGACATCGACGAAGCCCTACAAATTGGTACGAACGCCTTGCGCAATCTGGGGGATGAATACCTTACGGACCTCATCATCCGCCCAGCGCTCGCGTTGGAGCAGCAGATCATGAAGAAGGACGACAAACATCAGATGCTGGCTGAATTCAGCGCCCAGCTGCGGCGTCGGAAGTTGGCCCAGAAGGAAGGGAGCGGTGGATGACGTTGAAGATCCGGCGGTACCGCTGGTCCGATCTCGACACCATCCTCGCGCTGCACCGGATCTGCCTCGCCGAGGTGGGTCTCCAACCCGGCGACGGCGTCTACTACGACGACGACTTCCCCCGCATCCAGGAGATCTACCTGGCCTGCGGCGGTGATTTCATCGTGGGCGAGACCGGCTCGCGGGTGGTCGCCATGGGCGGCCTGAAGCCCGTCGACCGGGAGACCGCCGAGGTGTGCAGGCTCAGGGTCCATCCCGAGTTCCAGCGGCGCGGCTACGGCGGCGTCATGCTCTCGGCCCTCGAAGACCGCGCCCTGGAGCTCGGCTTCAGCAGCCTGCGCGGCGACACCACGCTCAACCAGGGCGCGGCCCTCGCGCTGTACGCCCGTCAGGGCTGGCGTGAGCTGTCGCGCCGCCAGGTGGGCGACCTCGTCGTCATCTACGGCGAGAAACGGCTGGCGCGCACGCCGGCCATGGAGCTCTAGCTCCGGCGACGACGCCGCGGTCCGACGCTTCCGGATCCGGCGGCCACGCCCCATCCCCTCCTGGGGCCATGGCTTGTTTCCCCTTTCCGCCCCCGCGGCGTTCCTGCGACCTCTACGCTCAGGCGTGACCACACCGCCGCGCGATGATCGCAGAGAGTGACGGTCTCCGGGGCGAGGCATCGGCCCGTTCGCACGGTACGCGCACGCGTCCGTACGCAGTGCGAATGTGGAGAGCTCGGCCGTACCGGGCAGTAACCGCAGGAAAGAGCTGTTTTCGCCGCCGCCGGTATGGATGTTTCGGGCCTGGAGTGAGGGTCTTAACTCCGAGTGGAACAGTAACCTCACCGGCTTCGCCGCGTGCTCTGGCGAATGCATTTAGTAGTGGCATGCTCTGCTCCATGGCAGGCATGCCCGCTCCCCGACCCCTCCTGGGAGCCGTGCTTCTGTTGTTCGTCAGCGCCGCTTGGGGGTCGGCGTTCCCGCTGATGAAGGATCTCATTCTCCGGTTACCGGTCGAGGATCTGCTCGCCGAGCGGTATCTCATCGCCGCGGTGACGCTGCTCGTCATCCGGCCGGGCTCGCTGCGGGGGCTGTCGCGCCGGACGTGGGTCAACGGGCTCGTGCTGGGGCTGCTGTTCGGCGTCGGGCAGACCGCCCAGGCGCTGGCGCTGCACAGCCTGCCCTCGGCGGTGTCGGGGTTCGCCGTCGGGTGCAGCGTGGTGATCACTCCGGTCCTGGCCCTGGTGATGTTCAGGAGCCGGGCGCCGCGGCGGGTGTGGGCCGGGGTGGTGCTCGCCATGGCGGGGATGACCGTGTTCACGCTGCTGCGCGGGATCGAGGACCACGAGGTCTCGCTGCTCGCGCTCGGCGTCACGCTCACGGCCGCGGCGCTCTACTCGGCCCACACGCTCATGCTCGCCGAGCTGTCCAAGAAGGGCGAACGCTTCCACGCGTACGCGCTGACCACGATCCAGCTGTTCACCATCGGCATCCTCACCGGGGGCTTCGCGCTGCGCGGCGGGATCACGCTGCCGTCCAGCCTGCCCGACTGGGCGATCCTGGCGCACCTGGCCGTGGTGTCGTGCGCGCTGGGGTTCCTGGCCCGCTCGTACGGGCAGAAACATGTGCCGGCCGTGCCCAGCGCGATCATGATGTCCTCGCAGCCCCTCTGGGTGGCCGCCATCGCGGTGATCTGGTTCCACGAGCAGGTGGGCTGGAGCATGGTGATGGGCGGCGGGCTGATGGCCGCGGCGATGCTGCTGGCCCTGCCCGAACGGGCGGCCGGGGGAAAGGAGAGCCGGCCGGGCAGGCGCGACCTGCTGGAGGTCTCCCGCCGTGCCGCGCTGGTGCTGGCCGACCTGCGGATCAAGCGTGAGGACCGGCTGCGGTTCGAGCCGGGGCCGGCGCCGTTCATCGCCAAGAGCGCGTGCAAGGACGTCGAGGCGTGCCCGTGGAACGCCCACGCGCTCAAGGGCGGCGGGGAGCCGAGCCTGGAGCGGCTGATCGAGCGGGCGACCGCGATCGTGCGCGCCAAGAAACTGCCCGGGCCGGGCTGCTGCCAGTCCGTCACGCTGGTCGGTCGGTGCCTGTGCACGTTGATGGAGGAATCGGAACAGGCGCGGGTCGCGGCGGTCGATCATTGGTTTCGGTCTCAATAGGCTGCGGGACGCACCCAAATGCCAGGTGCTTCTTATTCGTTAAACCGCCACTTATTCACCATAAATCTTGATATCCGGTTGGGTGTCCGAATAATGGATAGTCACACCCATCGGAGAGGCACGTCATGAAGCGCATCGTCGTCCGTAAGCCAGGCACCGCGAGGCTCGCAGGGACCGCAGGCGTCATCCACAAGGGGTGACCGAGGACAGGTCCCACCTCAGCGTCCAGGGCGGCCCACCCGCCCGATGGGGGGCCGTGCGGCTGCTGATGCCGGTCATCGACGCGCATCGCCGGCCGCGCGGCCCCTACACCGTGGGCGCCGCGCTGCTGCGGCGCCTGGTGCCGGACGCACCGCGCGAGCTGGTCGCGGCCCACGACATCGAGATCCGGGCGGTCGCGCCCGAGCTGGCCGGGCAGGTGCCCGTCCGGCGGACGACCATCGACGCCGGGCTGCCGGACGAGGAGCGCATCCTGGTGCCGGCGCCGCGCCGTACGCTGAGGCTGGCCAACGGGATCGCCGAGTTCGTCGGCGCGGCCGTGCGGCCGGGCGCGAGGCTCGCGGTGTGCAACGGCGCGCACGCCGACCCCACCGACACCGAGCTTCTCGACGTCCTGACCCGGCGGGTCCCGGCCGGCACGCTGGCCGTCACGGTCTACGCCGAGGGCCCCGAGCCGCCTGCCGACGAGCGCGGCGCCGACGAGCTGTGGTCCCTGGTGGACCGCTGCATGCGCGAGGGCTTCCTGCACGCCGCGGCCGAGCTGGGGCAGCTCGGCCTGGCCCGGACGGAACCGGGGGAGCCTGCGTGGTGGCGCTTCGCCCAGCGCACCGCCACCGCGCTCGGCGGGCTCGGCCGCGTCCAGGAGGCGCGGGAGCTGTGGGACCGGGCCCGCGCGGCCAGCCAGGACCCGGTCGTGCACGCCGCCGCCGCGTACGGCACGGCCATGCTCGACGCCCGCCACCCCGACCCGGCGCAGCGCGACCTGGGCCGGGCCCGCCGCTGGCTCAACGAGGCCATCGCCATCTCCGGGCTGTTGCCCGACCCCCTGGAACGGGCCTTCAAACTCGGCTTCGACCGCAACGGCCTGGCCCTGGTCGAGCTGCGGCACGGACGGCTGGAAGCCGCGCTGTCGCTGGTGGAGTCGGCCGTCGAGCTGGCCGGCGAGCTGGGCGACCGGCACCCGCTGCACCGGATGGTGCTGCTGACCAACCGCGCCCAGCTGCTCGGCGCGCTCGGCCACACCAAGGAGGCCCTGGAGGACTACACCGCCGCCATCTCCCTCGACCCCGGCTTCCCCGACACCTACCTGGAACGCGGCAACCTGCTGTTCCGCCTGGGGCGGCCGGAGGAGGCGCTGGCCGACTACGAACGGGCCATGGAGGCCGGGCCGCCGCTGCCCGAGGCGTACTACAACCGGGCGGAGCTGCGTACCGTGCGGGGCGACGTGGAGGGGGCGCTCGCCGACCTCGGCACGGTGATCGAGCTGGACCCCGGCTACCTGGACGCCTACGTCAACCGCGCCGGGCTGCTGGCGGCGGCGGAGCGGGACGAGGAGGCCAGGGCCGACGTCACGGCCGGGCTCGCCCGCGCGCCGGAGAACCCGCACCTGCTCACCGTGCTTGGCCAGCTGGAGACGGCGGCGGGCCGCTTCGACGAGGCCGCGGCGGCCCTCGACCTGGCCCTGGAGCACGCCCCCGAGCTGGCCGCCGCCTGGGGCAACCGGGGCGTGCTGCGATACGCCACGGGCGACGCCGAAGGCGCGCTCGCCGACCTGACCCGGGCCGTCGAGCTGGACCGGCAGCCCGACCTGTACGCCAACCGCGCCGTCGCCCTGCGCGCCCTGGGCAGGACCGCCGAGGCGGAGGCCGACGAGCTCCGCGCGGCCGCCTCCTCCTGACAGTGGGACGATTAATGCATGACGGGGCGTATTGGGCGAGCCGCGGGCGTGTGCGGGGCACTGGGGGTCTTGTGGTGGGCCACCGCCCGGCTGGCGTGGGCGGGTGTCGGCTGCGCCGACTGGGACTGCCTGGCCCCGGCCCTCGGCACGCTCCTGGCGATCAGCCTGGTCATGCTCGCCGGAGCCGCGTACGTGCTGGAGCGCGTGGACGTGCGGCCCGCGCGGGGCGCCGCCCTGGTGGCCGCCGGGGCGGCGGTGGCGTTCTGGGCGGCCGGGAAGCTGCTGCCGTCGGTGCCGTACACCGCCGCGCAGGCCGTGGGCGCCGCGGTCGTGTTCGCCGGGGCGGGGGCCGTCGCGGCGTTCGTGACCGGGCCGGGGCTCGCGTTGCGGTGGCGGGTGCTGATCGCGCTGGCGCTGGCCGGCGTGCCGTGCGGGGTGTTCGCCGTGCTCTGGTTCGGGCTCGGCGGCTGACGCCCCGGGACCGGCGGCCCCGGGCCGGGTCAGGCGGGGAACACCTGGACGTGGTCGGCGGCGACCCGCAGGCGCACCTCGTCTCCTGGCGACAGGCCGGCGGCGGCCCTGGACGGCACGTCGGCGAAGATCACCGAGGGGCCCGCCTGGGCGTACACGCGGGTGGTGGCGCCGAGGAACACCGTCACGTCGACGACCGCCCGCGCGCCGGGGCCGTCCGCGGCCAGCTCGACGTCCTCGGGGCGGAACATGCACAGGACGCGCGGCGCGGGCGCCTCGACGTCGAACGCGCCGCCCGCGGTGACCCGGCCGCCGACGGCGTCGAGTTCGAGGGTGTTGCGGTTGCCGACGAAGCCGGCGGCGAAGCGGGTGGAGGGCGAGGTGTAGATCTCCGCGGGCGGCCCGCACTGCTCGATGTCGCCGGCGTTCATCACCGCGACCCGGTCGGAGATGGCCAGGGCCTCGGCCTGGTCGTGGGTGACGAAGACGGTGGTGATGCCGACCTGGTGCTGGATGCGGCGCACCTCGTCGCGCAGGCGGTGGCGTACCTGGGCGTCCAGGGCGGACAGGGGCTCGTCCAGCAGCAGCACCTCGGGGCGGGGGGAGAGCGCGCGGGCCAGGGCGACGCGCTGCTGCTGGCCGCCGGAGAGCTGGTTCGGCAGGCGGTCGGCGAGGTGGTCGAGGCCGACCAGGTCGAGCATCTCGGCCACGCGGTCCCTGACCTCCTCCTTCGGCCGCTTCCTGACGGTCAGCGGGAAGGCGACGTTGCCGCCCACGGTGAGGTTCGGGAACAGCGCGTAGGACTGGAAGACCATGCCGATGGGCCGCTTGCGCACCGGCACGCCGGCCATGTCGGCGCCGCCGATCGTCAGCCGCCCGCCGTCGAACCCGGTCAGGCCCGCGATGCAGCGCAGCAGCGTGGTCTTGCCGCAGCCCGACGGGCCGAGCAGGGCCAGCAGCTCACCCTGCTCGACGCTGACGCTCACGCCGTTCAGCGCGGTGTGCCCGGCGTAGCGCTTGGTGATGCGGTCGAGTACGACGTGGCTCATGGAGTGGTGCCCTTCTGGACCGGAGCGGTGGCCATGGACGCGCTCACCCGGCCGCGGCCGAGCCAGACGACCAGCGCGGACAGCGCGAACAGCAGGCCGAAGGTGAAGATGGTGACGACGGCCAGCGCGTTGGGGTCGCCGAGCGTCCGGGAGACGAACTGCCTGGCCGACCAGAGCGGCAGCGTCTCGTAGCTGACGCCGGTGAGGATCTTGGCGAGCGCGAACTCGTTCATGGCGGTCGCGATGACCAGCAGCGCGCCGGAGACGACGCCGCCGCGGATCGCCGGCAGGATCACGCCGACCAGCGTGCGGGCGGGCCCGGCGCCGCACGTGGCGGCGGCCTCGCTGAGCTGGACGGCCCCCGCCGCCAGCAGCGAGCTCTCCACCGCCCGGTACATGAACGGGAACGCGATCGCCGCGGTGGCCGCGGCCAGCAGCCAGAACGTGCCGAACAGCTCGGGCGCGACCGACTTGGTGACGAGCTGGAGCCCCGCCCCGACGACCACCCACGGGACGGCGAACGGGATCACCGCGATCGTCTGGACGATCGACCCGATGCGCGGGTTGTGCACGACCGACCAGTACGCGGCCGGCACCACCAGCACGATCTCGATCACCACGACGACCGCCGAGAGCACGAGCGAGCGGCCGAGCGCGGCCATGACGTCCGGCTCGGCGAACACGCCGGCCCAGTGGGCCAGGGTGTAGCCGTCGGGCAGCGGGGTGTCGGTCCAGCGGGTGGCCACCGAGTACAGCAGGGCGGCCAGCAGCGGCAGCCCGAAGTAGACCGCCAGCAGGCCGAGGAAGACGCGCCGTCTCACAGCCACCTCGCAGCGCGCCTGAGCGAGAGCCGGTAGAGCAGCGTCGCCCCGATGGCCAGGATCATGAGCAGCACCGACAGCACGGCGGCCCGGCCGAGGCCGAACACCGAGGACTCCAGCGTGCTGCCGATCTGCAGGGTGATGAGCTTGGTCGCGCTGGGGGAGGAGCCGATGGCGTACGCGACGGCGTAGACGCCGATCGTCCAGGTGAAGACCAGCAGCCAGCCCGCGATGACGAACGGCGCGAGCACCGGCAGGCCGACGTACCGCCAGAACTGCCACCGGGTGGCGTGGCAGACCGCGGCGGCCTCCTGCCAGTCGTCCTTGAGCACGCTGAGCGCGGGCAGCGTGAGCAGCACGAACATCGGGACGTTGAAGTACAGGTAGACGACGTTCATGCCGTTGAAGGAGCCGAGCGAGGGGAACGGGTTGTCCTCGATCCCGAACAGGCCCTTGAGCACGAGCGTCAGCATGCCGGTCGAGCCGATCAGCGCGACGAAGCCGAACGCCAGGCCGATGCCGGCGAAGTTCGAGGCGACGTTCATCAGCGACAGCCAGAAGGCCCGGCCGCCGAGGCGCATCCGGGTGATCAGCCAGGCGGCGGGCGCGCCGAGCGCGGTGGCCAGGGTGGCCTGGGTCAGGCCGAGCGCGAGCGAGCCGCCGATCGCCTGGCGGTCCACCGGGTTCCGCGCCACCTTGACGATGTGGTCGAAGCCGTAGCCGCCGTCCGGCAGGGCGAAGGTGTCGTGCAGCAGCCGCAGCGCCGGCAGCACCAGCGTGGCCAGCGTGAACAGCAGCAGCGGCAGGGCCGGGCCCCAGGCGGTGAACAGCCTGCCCGGGGCCCTGCGGCGCGCGGCGGCCGGGGGAGCCGCCACGGACTCCGTGATGTGGGACGTCACGCGAGGACCTTCGCCTCCCAGTCGGCGACGATCTGCTCGGGATTGACCTTCGTGATCTCGATCTCCTTGACCGGCGCGTACGACTCCTCGGGCAGCCAGTTGGCCTTGGCGTCGGCCGGGAGTTGCAGGTCGCCGTTGAGCGCGCGGACCGGCCGGGCGCCGAACTTGGCGAACAGCGTCTGGGCCTCGTCGGAGAGCACGTAGTCGAGCAGGCCCTTGAGGAAGTCGCCCTTGGCCGTGTTGTACTTGTTGATCATCATTCCGGACGGCGACCAGACCGAGCCGTCGGAGGGGATGATCACCTCCACGTTGACGTTCTTGGCCTTCAGCGCGGCCTTCTGGGCCAGGCCGTTGAAGTCGTAGTTGATCTGGATCGGGGCCTCGCCCTTCTCCAGGGTCTCCTCGCTCATCTTGACGTCGCTGAGGTTGCCGGCGTCCTTGAGCTTCTTGAAGTAGGTGTAGGCGGGGGTCAGGTCGTCCACCGAGCCGCCGCCCGCGACCGCGGCGGCGACGACCATGGCCTGGCCGGTGCCGGAGGAGGCCGGGTTCTTGATGGCGATCTGGCCCTTGTACTCGGGCTTGAGCAGGTCCTGCCAGCTCTTGGGCGGGTTGCTCACCTTGTCGGTGTTGACGACGAACGCGGGCGCGCCGACGAACGTGGCGACCCAGCCGCCCTTGCCCTTCTGCCAGTCCTTCAGCTTGGCCGCCGACGGCGGCAGGTACGCCGGCACCACGCCCTTGGCCTCGGCCACCGGCCCCCACATGAGGCCGATGTCGCTGGCCGTGCCGATCGGGTTGTCCTTCTCGGCGTCGAACTTGACGATCTCCTCCGAGGAGGACATGTCGGTGTCCTTGTGGGCGCAGGTGCCCTGGTACTTGGCGCAGAACGTCTTGACGACCTCGCCGTAGTTGGCCCAGTCGGGGGCCAGGCCGTAGGTCGGCAGGTCCTTGCCCTGGGCGGCGATCTTGCCGGTGTCCGGGGCGGCGGACCAGTCGTATTCACCGGCGCCGGCCGAACTGCCGCACGCGGTGAGGGCGAAAAGGGATGAGGCGGCAATTACCGCCCATGTGCGATGCTTCATATGGACCCTCGGTTAATTCCGGGTGAATTCGACAAGTGCCGTGAGCAGGTCTTTTCCCCGGCATGTCTAGTGCAGCGGAACGGTCCGGCCAATGCGTGATTTGCCTATCGCCGCTATAGGCGGAGCCATATAACGGCTGCCTATCGGGGGCATCGGTCTAATCCCCCTTGTCCGGAACATCCCAGGCCGTGAGGCTTTGCGGTATCAGAAGTTGACCGGAAAGGAACCCGATGGCGACGATCCCGAGTCGCTACCTGCTCAACCACATCGGCGGCGAATGGCGTGCCCCCGAGAGCGGGCAGACCCGGCCGAACATCAACCCCGGCGACCTCTCCGACCACATCGGGGACTTCGCCGAGTCCGGTGGCGCGGACGTCGAGCTGGCCGTGGAGGCCGCCGCGGCGGCGATGCCGGAGTGGAAGGGACTCGGGCCGATCAAGCGCGCCGAGTACCTGCGCGCCGCCGAGCGCCTGATCGAGGAGCGGGCCGAGGACTTCGCCCAGGCGATCACGCGTGAGCAGGGCAAGCTCATCAAGGAGGCGCGCGGCGAGGTCAGGCGGGCCCTGGCCATCCTCGACTTCACCGCGGGCGAGGGGCGCAGGCTGAAGGGCGAGACGCTGCCCGCCGAGGAGCCGCGCACGTTCTCCTACACCTTCCGCGCGCCCATCGGCGTGGTCGGCCTGGTGACGCCGTGGAACTTCCCGCTCGCCATCCCCATGTGGAAGGTCGCCCCGGCGCTGCTGGCCGGGTGCGGGGCGGTGCTCAAGCCGTCGCCCTTCACGCCGCTGACCTCCGCGCTGCTGGTGGAGGCGTTCGTGGACGCGGGCGTCCCGGCCGGGGTGCTCAACCTCGTGCAGGGCGACATCGCGGCGGGCGAGGCACTGGTGACGCACCCGCGCGTGGCCGGGATCAGCTTCACCGGCTCGCTGCCCGTGGGCTTGGCCATCCACCAGGCCGGCGCGCCGCGGCTGCTGCGCACCCAGCTCGAACTGGGCGGCAAGAACGCGGTCCTGGTGCTCGCGGACGCCGACCTGGACAAGGCGGTCAAGGCCACCGTGTTCGGCGCGTTCGGGCAGTCGGGGCAGCGGTGCAGCGCCACCTCCCGGGTGATCGTCGACCGGGCCGTCAAGGAGGAGTTCCTGTCGCGGCTGGTCGCCGAGGTGGCCCGGCTCAAGGTGGGGCCGGGCCTGTCGGAGGAGGCCACGATCGGCCCGGTCGTGAACGAGACCCGCATGCGCGCCTGCCTGGACGCGGTCAAGGCCGCGCAGGAGGCCGGGGCCAAGATCGCCGTCGGCGGCGAGCGGCACACCGACGGCGTGCCCGAGGGCTGCTACGTGCAGCCGACCGTGCTGCGCGACGTGCCCTGGGACAGCGAGCTCGCCCAGGAGGAGATCTTCGGCCCGGTGTTGTCCGTGGTGGACTGCGACGGCTTCGACGACGCCATGCGCATCTCCAACTCGGTCAAGTACGGCATGAGCGGCACGATCTTCACCCAGGACCCGGCGACCATCTTCGAGGCCCTGGACCGCTTCGAGGCGGGCATGCTGCACGTCAACCGGCCCGGCGTCGGCGCGTACGCGCACCTGCCGCACATGGGCGCCAAGCTCTCGCAGTTCGGCCCGCCCGAGTGCTCGCCGCAGGTCTGGGACTTCTACACCGAGTGGCGGTCGGCGTGCATAAGTTACTGACGGCCGCCGAGGCCGTCGCCCGGCACGTCCCCGCCGGGGCCGTTGTCGGGATGGGCGGCCAGAACATCAACCGGTGCCCGATGGCGCTGGTGCACGAGGTGATCAGGCAGGGGATCGGCGGGCTGACCGTGGTCGGCTGCAACCTGTCGCTGCCGCTCGACATGCTGGTGGCCGCGGGCCTGGTGGCCCGCACCGAGCAGGGCACCGGCAACCTGGAACGTTACGGCACGCTGTTCGCCTGGCGCCGGGCCGTCGAGCGCGGCGAGGTCGGCGTCGGCGACCACTCGCACCTGGCGATGGCCACCCGCTTCGCGGCCGGGGCCGTCGGGGTGCCCTTCCTGCCGACGCGCAGCCTGCTCGGCACCGACCTGCTGGCCGACCTGGTCTCGGACGGGGTGGCGGTGGAGTCGGCCGATCCGTGGACGGGGCAGCCGGTCGTGCTGCTGCGGGCGATGACGCCGGACGTGGCCATCGTCCACGCGAACCGCGCCGACCTGGCCGGGAACGTCGTGATCGAGGGGGTCACCTCCCACGAGGTGGACATGGTCAGGGCCGCCCGCGCCACGATCGTGTCGGCCGAGGAGGTGCTGCCCGCCGGGGCGTTCGCCGACCGGCCCGAGCGGGTCACCATCCCGGAGGCGTACGTGACGGCGGTCGTCCACCAGCCCTTCGGCGCCTTCCCGACCTCCGTCTACCGCGCGTACGACTTCGCCGAGCCGGAGATCAAGGAGTACCAGGCGCTGGGCCGGGCCGGGGACGACGAGCTGCGCGAGTGGATCGGGGCCAACCTGGGCGCGTCCTTCGACGACCACCTCAGGGCCCGCGACCCGGCGGGCACGCTCAGGGCCGGGCTGACCGAGCAGATGGGGAGGCTGGTGTGAGCGCGGAGCGGACCGCCCTGCCGAGGGAACTGCTGGTCGTCGAGGGCGCCCGGCAGATCCGCGACGGCGACCTGGTGATCGTCGGCACCGGCCTGCCGCTGCTGGCCGCCACGCTCGCCCAGCGCACCCACGCGCCGGAGGCCAAGCTCGTCATCGAGTCGGGGGTGATGTTCCCGAAGGTCGTGCCGACGCCGGTGTCGGTGGTCGATCCGCGGCTGATGCGCGGCGCCGCGCGGCACGGGTCGCTGTTCGAGGCGCTGGGCGGGCTGGTGCAGCGCGGGCTGGTCCGTACGGGGTTCCTCGGCGGGGCCCAGGTGGACGAGTACGCCAACATCAACTCCACCTGGGTCCCCAGACCGGACGGCTCGCGGGTGCGGCTGCCCGGCAGTGGCGGCGCCAACGACATCGCCAGCCACTGCCGGCAGGTGGTGATCCTGACCGACCACGAGAAGCGGCGCTTCCCCGCCCGCTGTGACTACGTCACCAGCCCGGGGTTCCTGGGCGGGCCGGGGGAGCGGGCCAAGGCCGGGCTCGGGCCGTTGCGCGTCAAGGTCGTCACCGACCTGTGCGTGATGGAGGCCGAGGACTCGGCGCTGACCGTGACGGCGCTCATGCCGGGGGCGAGCGTCACGGACGTACTGGACAACACCGGCTTTACCCCGAAATTTCGGGATTCGTTGGAAATTGTGGTGCCGCCGGACCCCGAGGACCTCCGCCTGCTGCGCGAGGAGATCGACCCGGCGTGCGTGTACTTCCCTGAAAGGAAAGCCCGTTGACCGACAAGAAGCCGTTCGCCTGGGAGACGGCGATCGCCTGGAAGAACAAGGACCGGATCGTCGTACGCGGGTACGACGTGAACGAGCTGACCGGCAACATCTCCTTCGCCGAGCACTTCCACCTGGTGCTGCGCGGCGAGCTGCCGACCCCCGAGGTGGGCCGGATGACCGAGGCGATCCTGGTGAACATGGCCGAGCACGCCATGTCGCCCTCCTCGGCCACCGTGCGCTTCGCCACCTCCGGCGGCGCCGAGCTGAACGCGGCCGTCGCGGCGGGCGTCGCCGGCATCGGCCGGCTGCACGGCACCGCCGACCGGCCCGCCGAGATGTTCCTGGCGGTCGGTGAGCGGGCCGAGCGCGACGGGCTGAGCGACGAGGAGGCCGCCGCCAAGGTCGTGGCCGAGATGCGCGAACGCCGCGAGCGCATGCCCGGGTTCCACCACGCCCAGCACATCCGCGACCCGCGCACCGCCCGCCTGCTGGGGCTCTCGGACGAGCTGGGCGTCACCGGCCGGTACGTCCGCATCGCCCGCGCGATGGAGGACGCCACCGAGGGCGTCTTCGGCCGCCGGATCTGGCTCAACGGCCCCGGTTCGATGGGCTGCGTCGGCCTCGACATGGGGTACGAGCCGCTCCAGCTCAAGGCCATGTTCATCGTGTGCCGGTCGTTGTCGCTGTGCGCGCACTCGATCGAGGAGATGACCAGGGAGAAGGGCTGGCGGGCCTCCGCCAACTCCGACATGGTTCAGCCGCTGGACCTGTCGATGCAGGGGCCGGACCACTACGACGGCCCGGCCGACCGCACCCTGACCTGACCCGACCGACCGCACCCTGACCTGACCCGGCCTGGGCCGCCACTGGCCGACCGGGTCGGCGACGGCGCATCCGTGCCGCCCCTTGACACCCGCGTCCCCACTGGAGGAGCGTGGGTGCCCCAAGGTGTTCCATATACGGAACGATGCATGGAGGTGCGGTCATGCGGCCCAATTCCCGGTTCGCGCAGGTGCAGCCGTTCGACATCGACAAGGTGGCCGCGGCCGCCGGGGCGGACGCCGACGTCCTGCGCCTGGAGAACCTCGACACCGACGTCCCGCCGCCGCCGTCCGCCGTGGCCGCGACCAGGCGGTCACTGGAGGAGGGGACGGGCAACAGCTGGCTGCCGTTCACCGGGCTGCCGGTGTTGTGCCAGGCGGTCGCCGCCGAGCTGCGGGCGCGTACCGGGCTCGACTACGACCCCCTGCGGCAGGTGTGCATCACCTCCGGCGGGACGTCGGCGGTGATGCCCGTGCTGCTGGCCACGACCGAGCCGGGCGAGCCCGTGCTGCTCACCGACCCCACCTACGCCGGCCTGCTGCAGCGGGTGCGGCTGTCGGGCGCGCGTCCGCACCTGGTGCCGCTGCTGGTGCAGGACGGGCGCTGGCGGCTGGACCGCGAGGCGCTCGCCCGGGTGCCCGCCGCGGCGGCGCTGCTGCTGATGAGCCCGTCGATGCCGTCGGGCGTGGTCTTCGACCGGGAGGACTGGCAGGCGGTCGCGCGGGTGTGCGAGCGCACGGGCGCGTACCTGATCTACGACGCCGCCATGGAGCGCATCGTCTTCGACGGCCACCCGCGGATCAACCCCTGCCAGGTGGACGGCCTGGCCGAGCGCACGATCATCATCGGGTCGATGTCCAAGGAGTACCGGATGATCGGCTGGCGGATCGGCTGGGTCGCCGGCCCGGCCGACATCATGTCCCGGATCATGGTCGCGACCATCTACAACACCACCGTGGCCAGCGGATACCACCAGTACGGCGCCGCCGCCGCGCTCACCGACCCGGCGGGCGCGGGGGTGGCGGAGGCGGCGGCCGAGTACCAGGCCCGCCACGACACCGTGCTCGCCCAGCTCGACGGGCTGCCGGTGGTCCGGGCCGGCGGCGGCTGGTCCGTCCTGGTGGACGCCGAAGCCATGGGGCTGACCGCCGAGGACCTGTCGGCCCGCCTGCTGGACCGCGGACGCGTGGCGGCCACCCCCATGACGGCCTGGGGCGAGAGCGTGGCCCCCCGGTACGTCCGCCTCGTCTACAGCGCCGAGCCGGTCGGCCGCCTGTCGGAGCTGCGGGCCCGCTTCGAGGCGGCGCTGTCCTGACCCGGGGTCAGCGGGGAAGCCGGTCGCGCAGGAAGGACTCGAACGTGCGCAGGCCGGGGTGGCGGGCGCGCAGCGCGGCGATGTCGGCCTGGTAGCCGCTCTCCAGGAACCACTCGTACATGCGCTCCCCGCCGGGCGCGGTCTGCTCGAACCGGGTGGGCGTGCCGGTGACCCGCTGGTAGACCTCGGCGATCTCGGCGCCGGTGAGCTCCTCGCTCGCGATCTCCAGCGCCCGGCCCGCGTACTCCGCCGGACGCTCGAACGCCTCCGCCGCGAAGTGGGCGATGTCCTCGGGCGCGACGAGCTGCATGCGCCGGAACGGCAGCGCGATGACCCGCTCGTCCCCGGCGGGTTCGGCGTAGTACAGCAGGTTCGTCATGAAGAACGCCGGACGCAGCACCGTCGCCCGCAGGCCCAGCCCGGCGACGTGCCGCTCGATCGCCCACTTGCTCGCGAAGTGCTCGATGCCGGTGTCGCGTTCGGCGCCGCCGACCGAGCTGTAGACCAGGTGCGCCAGGCCCAGCCCGGCGGCCAGGTCGGCGACCGCGACGCCCTGGCGCACCTCGCGGGCCAGCTCCTCCTCCGTCACGGCCAGGGCCTGCACGCTGAACACGCCGTGCACGCCGGTCATGGCCGTCCGGAGCGAGGCGGGGTCGTCCAGGTCGCCCTTGGCCAGGGTGGCGCCGAGCGCGGCCAGGGCCTGGGCGGCGTCCGAGGTGGGGTCCCTGACCAGGGCGCGGACCGTCCAGCCGTGGGCCAGCAGGGTCCGGGCCACCG
>NZ_JBSFGJ010000206.1:0-16185 GCF_053596515.1 Nonomuraea sp. NPDC001684 | reverse complement strand
CCCATGGCTTCGGCTTGGCCACCTGCGCCCCTCTCACTCGGCTACAGCGAGAGATCAAAGCACAACAGAGATCATTCTGTTAGGTGCTCTTAGCCGCGTGGTCAGGGAGTCGATTTCGGTCTGGGCCTGCTCGATCTGCCAGGTCAGGGCCTGTTCGCGGGCATCCAGCCGGTCCAGGAGCCAGGTTCCGGGATCGGGCGGGCGGGTGTCGGGCCCGGTCATGTCCACCGCCAGGCCGGGGTCGTGGGGGTAAGGCGCCGGGACATCACGTCCGTCATCGCCCAGTACAGCCGTGATTCGGAACTGGAGGCAAGATCCGCGTAGTCGCGGACCAGCCGTCGGTGGAACATCAAGATACCGTAGGTCTGCTCGACGACCCATCGTTTCGGCTGGGGCACGAACCCCTTGTCGGCGGGGTTGCGTTCGACGATGTCCACGTCGATTCCCAGGCCGGCTCCATGGGTGACGACCGCGTTCTTGAATCCCTGGTCGACCAGTGCTTTGGTCACGCTGCCCTCGGTGGCGGCGGCGACCCGGTCCAGCAGGGCGATCCCGGCGGCGTTCTCGTGAGCTGAGGCCGCGAGCATGACGACGGCGATGACCAGCCCCAGCACGTCTACGGCCAGGCCTCGCTTGCGGCCCGGCACCTTCTTGGCCGCATCCCGGCCGGTCGTGGTGGCGGGGACGCCGGCCGCGACGTGGACGCTTTGGGTGTCCAGCACCACCAGGCTTGGGTCGGCTAATCGCTTCTTCTTCTCGCGCAGATGCCAGCGCAACAGGTCGTGGATGGTCTTGTCGGTGCCGTCGTCGCGCCATCCCAGCACATCTGGACCCGCCGACTGGCAGTAACGCTACAAATCCATACGATCACCCTGCGACATCATGGACAGAGGCTCGCGTAACGCACTCTGAGTAGCGGGAAGCTCCAGGACGGCTTGGCATAAAAGCTGTTAGCGAGCAGCGCGACCTGCGGAAGCACCGGCCCCAGCGTTATCGAGCACTGCCGCGCCTGACTCATCTCCGAACGTCCGGACCGCAACCGGTCCTTGGAGAGTGGCGCAGTTGCACGCCGTGACCTGCGGTGATGCCGTCTGTTTGGGCCGTATGGCGCGATTCTTACTGGCGGCCCTACTTGGGCGAATCGGCAGTGCCGTACATCGGTTAGTGCCATTGTTGACCAATGGCTTTGGATCTTGTCCGGGGCGCTGTCGTCGGGTTGCCCGCAGGCCTTGGCCTGGGGTACCCGGTGTCGCGTCTGTATGAGGAGGACCTCGACGGCTACGTGGCCCTGCCCGGCATCGCCTTGGCCGTGGTGCTGATCTTGCCGGGTGGGTGGCTGCTCGCGAGGCTGACGAGAATCACGCACCCACTTCGCGCCGCGCTGCTCGGGCCGGTGTTGTTGTGGGTGCTCAGCGGCGCGGCGGCACTGGGTGTGCCTCATCCGAGCCCGCGATTGGTCGTCCTCGAAATCGCCGCGATTGCCGTTGTGAGCTATGCGTCCGCTGCTCAGCTGACGGGCACCACGTCACTGGTGCCACGTGTGATCGCCGCTGTGGTGGTGTGCACGTGCGTGATCACGACGGCGACGGTCCAAGAACGGCGAGCGGAGGCGGAACAGCGGCATCGGCGGAGTGAGTACATCGCCTATCTCCGCGAGTCCGTTCCGTTGGCGGTGCCTGCTGTCGTCCCGGATCGCCGGCTGGTCAGGACGTTGCCTCTCGCCGACCGCACCATGGAACTCGGCTACGCCAAGGATCGAGAGAGCGAAGCCGACGTGCTCATCCGTATCACCGACAACGAGGATCCACGTCGGGCATGTGCAGCGTGGAGTCGGGAAGATGCCAAGCCCGGTTGTGAAAGGCTCGCGGCGGATCGTTGGCTTTGGCGGGATGAGTCGAACGGCAGGATGGTGCTGTTCTCCAAGGTCGGGCATCGGCTGGTCGAGGTCGACTCAGGGATGCTGACCCTCGACGAGGCCCTTGTTGCAGGGAGCAAGCTGCGCGCCGTCAGCGCCGAATACCTTGCCGACGTCGGCGACTGAGCAGCGTGACGTCACTCAGCGGCTTCACGCGCCAGGAGCGCGGCCTCGACCGAATGTACGGCAGCCATGATGGCTCTGCGCCTGCCGATAATTACGTCCACCCAGGTCATGACTCTGCGAGGGCTTCGCGTGGCGTTCGCGAGCTCCGGTCACCCGGGAGACGGAAGCGCGTACGGCAGGATGATCCGCTGTGCTGCTTCGCCTGGCCTACCTGACCGTCACGAACGCGTTCGCCGCGCTGCGGTTGCTGCCCATGGGCGATCGGGACAAGGATGTGGAGATACTTGCTCTGCGTCACCAGATCACCGTCCTTGAACGCCAGCTCCGCGCCGACACCAGAGTGAGCTTCGCGCCCGAGGACCGAGCCTTCCTTGCCGCGCTCCTGACCTCGCTGCCGCGCGAGGTCCTGTGCCGGCTGCGGCTCCTCATCCGTCCGGACACGGTTCTCCGCTGGCACCGCGATCTGATGCGACGTCGTCATGCCCGTACCTGCCGGCCGAAGCGACGTGGGCGCCCGCCCACGGTCCGCTCCATCCGCGTTCTTATCCTGCGCCTGGTTCGGGAGAACCCGAGCTGGGGCTATCGGCGGGTGCATGGTGAACTCACCACGCTCGGCATCAAGGTCGCGCCGTCCACGGTGTGGGAGATCCTCAAGCAGGCCGGTCTTGATCCGGCGCCCGAGCGGGCTTCCACCACGTGGGCCGACTTCCTGCGCTCGCAAGCCGACGCCCTGCTGGCCTGCGATTTCATCGAGACCATCACCCTCAACGGGCAACGCCAGTACATTCTGGCGGTGATCGAGCACGCCACGAGGCGGGTCCGTGTGCTCGGCACCACTGCACATCCGAGCGCGAGCTGGGTCATCCAGGCGATCCGGATTCTGGTGATGGATCTGAACGATGCGGGCTGTCGGGCGCGCTTTCTGCTCCGCGATCGGGATGGGAAGTTCCCTGCTCTCATGGACGACGTGCTCGCCGAGGCCGGCATCACGACGGTGCTCACCGGCATCCGGATGCCGCGGATGAACTCGATCATGGAGCGGTGGGTGCAGTCGTGCCGTCACGAGCTCCTCGACCGCTGCCTGACCTGGAACGAACACCACCTGCGGCACGCCCTGCGCGAATATGAACACTTCTACAATCAGCACCGAGCACATCAAGCCCTGAACCAAGCAGCCCCGCTGCGCACCGTCCCCGATCCGATCACGGCCCCAGAGCGAATCCTCGACCTGAAGGTCCGTCGGCGAGACCGGCTCGGCGGTGTCCTCCACGAGTACTCACAAGCGCCTTGACCTGCATGGATGGAATTGTCGGCAGGTGCACAGCCGCGATGGCGCTGCAAGCCAGAGCCGGTCGGCGTGGTCCCACTGCGGCCGGCCGTGGAGTTGGCGGCGGAGCACCTGGTTTCGTGACGAAGAACCAGCAGTTCAACGTCCTTGGACAGATCAGCGCGAACCAGGATCGTCAGCAGGCCGAAGAGATTCCTCGGCAACTGATAGACCAGCGACGACAACACTTGGCGATGGTCGCAGTCGCTGCCCTGGGCGCGCAGCAAAACCCAGTTCACAGCACGAGACCGTATTTCGAGCAGGACACCATGTGGACGGCTTCTTCCTTGTACTCCGGCGAGAACTGCCTGCGATGCTCGTCACGTACCTACCTCTTCCAGGCTTCTGTCAGCTTATGTAGCCGACCGCCGGAATCTCCTGGGCCCCTCAATCGGCTTTGGATCCGCTTCGGGGGCCGCTAGATCGCGGCAATGCTTCATCGAAGGCGATCGGCAGGGCGGCCTGCATCGAAGGAGGCGCTGCCCGCGTAGAGAATGGTGGAGTCAAAGTCAGACTTCGGGGTCAGCGCGAAGGCATGAAAGGGCCCGAATCGCAATTCCGCCTTCGGTTCGCGAGCCGCTGACGTCCTCAGTGCGTTACCCAGGGGGGCGGCCACTCA
The DNA here is from genome assembly GCF_053596515.1 of Nonomuraea sp. NPDC001684. Classification (NCBI taxonomy): domain Bacteria; kingdom Bacillati; phylum Actinomycetota; class Actinomycetes; order Streptosporangiales; family Streptosporangiaceae; genus Nonomuraea; species Nonomuraea sp. NPDC001684. The sequence goes on along the minus strand of NZ_JBSFGJ010000206.1, from coordinate 12,198 downwards.
AGAGGGTGGGAACTGTGCGGGCCGTCGACTCTTCGTCGATGGGATCGGCTGCATGGTCATGCAGTAACGCCTTCGAGAATCGGACATCGGGGCACTGAAGTGTAGAGCGATCATGATCGCATTTCCGGCCCCGAATTCTCGACTCCATAATGATCACGTGAAGTTCGAAGTGCTCGTCATCGGGCCCGAGGTCGGGCGGCAGCTCGCGCCGTTTGCGAAACGCACCCGGGTGGGCGCCTTCCGCCGCTACATCACCGAGGACGAGCTCCAGGACGGATTCGTGGAGGGCGTGTGGGCCGGGCGCCTGGGGCTCGACGCGGACGAGGCCGCGATCGCCGCGTACGTGCGCAGCACCTTCGACGAGTTCCTCGGCGAGCGCGACGAGATCGACAAGGACGAGCGCGGCTGGTTCTTCTACTCCCACGAGAACCCGTTGGCGCGCTGGGACTACTGGTTCATCAGCAGCGAGTGGTGGCCGCTACGGACCAGGCCGGGTGGCGCGGTCGTCCTCGACGAGGCCGCCTACGCCGGCTGGCCCCAGATCCGCCACCACGCGCGGCTCTGGCGTCGAGGCGGGCCCGGTGAGGTGCTATATGGCGCGCAGTCGGTAGTCGAGGAGATCGACTTCGCCGCCATGGAGCGGGAGTCGGCCGAAGCAGCGGGGCGCGCCTGGGACGCCTACCAGGCCGCCGAGCGCCGCGACTCGCTCGACGAGATCCAGATCGGCGGATTCACCCGCGAGGAGTACCTGCTGCGGACGGGCTGGCATCCGGCCTGTCTCGTCGAAGGCGGGCGCTGGCACGAACGCGGCGATCGCGGACTGCGGGCCGACGTGGAGGAAGCACGAGCGCTGGAGTGGCGGCGCTTCGTCGACGACCTGATCGGCGGCCTGCCTCCTGGCACGCTGCTCACCAAGGTCGTCTGTCACACGTGAGCCGGTAATGGCCCTGCGCCTGCCGACAATTCCATCCATGCAGGTCAAGCCGCTTGTGAGTACTCGTGGAGGACACCGCCGAGCCGGTCTCGCCGACGGACCTTCAGGTCGAGGATTCGCTCTGGGGCCGTGATCGGATCGGGGACGGTGCGCAGCGGGGCTGCTTGGTTCAGGGCTTGATGTGCTCGGTGCTGATTGTAGAAGTGTTCATATTCGCGCAGGGCGTGCCGCAGGTGGTGTTCGTTCCAGGTCAGGCAGCGGTCGAGAAGCTCGTGACGGCACGACTGCACCCACCGCTCCGTGATCGGGTTCATCCGCGGCATCCGGATGCCGGTGAGCACCGTCGTGATGCCGCCTTCGGTGGGGACCTCGTTCATGAGCGCACCCGCCGGGAGCCCCAGCCGAGGTTCTCCGGAGCCGGACGCAGGATGAGGGCACGGATGGAGCGGACCGTGGGTGGGCGGCCAGGCCGCTTCGGCTGACAGGTACGAGCGTGACGACGTCTCATCAGGTCGCGATGCCGGTGCAAGACGGTGTCGGGGCGGATGAGCAGCCGCACCCGGCGGAGGACCTCGCGGGGCAGCGAGGTCAGGAGCGCGGCAGGGAAGCTCGGTCCTCGGGCGCGAATTGCACTCTGGTGCCGGCGCCGAGTTGGCGTTCGAGGATGGTGATCTGGTGGTGCAGGGCGAGGATCTCGATGTCCTTGTCCCGGTCGCCCATGGGAGCAACCGCAGTGCGGTGAACGTGTTCGTGACGGTGAGGTAGGCCAGACGAAGAGCATGGCCGATCATCATGCCGCATGCGTTCGCCCTCTCCCGGTGGTTGGAGCTCGTGCCGCGACGCGAAGTCTCCAGATGGCCATGACCTGGGCGGATGTAATGATCGGCAGGGTGCAGTGCCGTCGGTGGCCAGCCGGGTGACCTCAGCGGTGCGGCCGTCGTCGAGAGTCCGGGCGACACAGCCGGCGACTTCGCTGAACGTCGGATTGCCGGGTGTAACGGGGGTCATCGTCGTCCTGTCGTCTTGACCGAGGGGCAGGGCGGCAGGCACCAGCTGGGCAAGCGGACAAGACAGTGATGGGGCCTCTGGCCAGGCCTCTATGAAGTCACAGGTGCCGCGTCCGGTGAGTGCACATGAGCGCTTCCCGACCGGGGTAGACAGATCCCGTTGAGGACCCAAGGTCAGTCAGGCGATGGGTCAGACCCTGGCGGGAAGCGCTCATCTCCATCCTCACTGTCAGGCGGGGATGCAACCGGTCCCACGCCAGGGCGTTCGCGGCGCCGTAGCGGGTCACACCGTGCGCAGGAAGTCGTCCAGCACGTCGAGGCCGCTGCGCAGGGACGCGATCGGCACGCGTTCGTCGACGCCGTGCATGCCAGCTGGTGTGCGGCCGTCGGGGTCCTCACCGAGCGGGGCGAAGCCGAAGCCCGCCAGCCCCAGCTCGGCGAACGGCTTGGCGTCGGTGCCACCGCCCATGCAGAACGGGACGATCACGCCGTCCGGGTCGTGGCGCAGGACCGACGCGGCCATCGCGTCGTACCAGGCGTTGTCCCAGCCGGCCCCGATCGCGGGGCGGTAGGACAGGAATGACCGGGTGACGGACGGTCCCAGCAACTCGTCGATGATGGCGAGCTGTTCGTCCTCGGTGCCGGGCAGCGAGCGTACGTCGATCTCGGCGTGCGCCTCGCCTGGTACCACGTTGAACTTGTAACCCGCGTCGAGCACGGTGACGTTCGTCGAGCAGCGCAGCGACGGCTCGACGTACTCGCGCAGCGGCCCGATCCGGTCGAGGACGGCCTCGACGCCCTCGTCGGAGGAGAGGTCGGCGTCCAGGCCGAGGGTCCGCACGGCGGTGTCGAGCAGCCGGCGCACCGGTGGCGTCAGCGTCAGCGGCCACCGGTGCGCCGAGATCCGGGCCAGGCCGGTCACCAGGCGGGCGACGGGGTTGTCCGGGTTCGGGCGTGACCCGTGGCCCTCCGTACCGGTCGCGCGGACGCGCATGTGGAGGGAGCCACGCTCGGCGACAGCGATCGGGTAGAACCGCCGTACCGTCCCGTCGGGCGCCCGTACCGGCACGGGCCGCCCGCCCGACTCGCCGACGGCGGTGGTGACCCCGGCGAAGAGCTCGGGTCGGTTGCGCACCAGCCACTCGGCGCCGAGGGCACCGTCCTCCTCCTCGTCCGCGACGAAGGCGAAGACCACGTCGCGTCGTGGTCCGGTCGCGTCGGCCGCCCACCGCAGCAGGGTGGCGAGCATCATCGCGACCGTGTCCTTCATGTCGGTCGCGCCGCGGCCCCACACGTACCCGTCCGCCACCCGGCCCTCGAACGGCGCCACCGTCCACCGCTCCGGCTCGGCGGGGACGACGTCGAGATGCCCGTGGACGAGCAGGCCGGGCAGCAACCGGTCGGCGCCCGGGACCCGGAGAACGACGTTGGCCCGGGTCGGCGCGGACTCGATGATTTCGGGGTCGTACCCCGCCCCGCGTAGGAGACTGGCGACGTACTCGGCCGCGGCCAGCTCGCCCTTGCTGCCCGCCTTGCCGTAGTTGCTGGTGTCGATCGCGATGAGGTCGGAACAGATCGTCACGACGTCCGGGTGGTCTTTCATCGTTCTCCTGTCTTGGCTGGGTTGGTGATCAGATAGCCGTGCCGCCGGTCGAAGGCGGCGATCTCGGCGCCGCCGGCCAGGGCCCCGGCCAGCACGTCCCGTACGTGGGCACGCCAGGCCCGCGCGAGGAGGGGGTTCTCGACCCGGACCCGTTCGATGTCCTCGGGGACCGGGACGAAGGCGGGCCCGCCGGTCCACGGCACCACCTGGAGCGCGTCGTCGCGGACCGTGATCAGCGGCCGATGGTCGCCCTCGGGCGGCCCGGCGGCGGCGGGGGAGAGCAGGTCCCACTCGACGAACAGCCGGTCGCTGGCCTCGCCGCGGTTGAGCCCGTCGTGCATCGGGCCGTAGCAGTCGGGCAGGTAGTCCGTCGCCCGGGCGCCGAGCTTGACCAGGTTGAAGTACGCGTTGCGACGGACCAGGGGGTCGAACGTCCAGGTGATCGAGCCGATGCCGCGGCCCAGCGCCCAGTCGCGCTGGTGGCACTTGAGCAGGTAGCCGATCTGCTGGGCGCGGTGCTTCGCCTCGACCCCGGTGATGTGGCTGTGCAGGGATCCGTTGTGCGGTGCGAGGAACCCGACCGCGGCGCCGGCCAGATGCTCCCCGACGAATGCGACGGCGACGTAGTTGCCGGTCATGCTGAAGGCGCGCAGCAACGCGACGGTGATCTGGCTGGAGTCGGGCGCGCCGTCCCAGACGCGGTTGAAGAGGGCGGCGATCGCCTCGAGGTCGGCGAGCCCGGCCGCCTCGCGGACTGACACTCCGTGCTCCGGCGTCATCGCCTGGCCTCGCCGAGCAGGTCGGCGAGCAGCCCGGTCAGCAGGGCGAGACGGTCGCCGAGCCGAGCCACGTCGACCCACTCGTGGCGGGCATGCGCCCCGCCGCCCACCGCGCCCAGGCCGTCCAGGGTCGGCACCCCGGCAGCGGCCGTGAGGTTGCCGTCCGATCCGCCGCCGACCGCGACGCCGGCGAGCGGGCCGATGCCCAGCCGATCCGCCACGGCGCGGGCCCGCTCGAACAGCCCGGCCGTCATCGTGGCATCGAGCGGTGGACGGTCGATGCCACCCTCCATCTCGACGGTGACGTCACCGTTCGCCGGCGCCAGGCCGCGGATCGCGGCGTCGACCCGCCGCAGCTCCTCGGCGGTCCGGGCGCGAACGTCGATCGTCAGCGTGGCCCGGTCCGGCACCGTGTTGACGGCCGTACCGGCGGAAGCCATCGTCGGCGTCACGCTGGTCCCCGCCGCCTCGTCGGCCAGCGCGGCGACGGCGCCGACGGCGGCGCCCAGTGTGATCAGCGCGTTCGCGCCCAGATGCGGTTCCAGGCCGGCGTGGGCCGCGCGTCCGGCGAAGGTCAGCTCGTAGTGGGCCCGGCCCTTGCGCTCGGTCTTCAGGGCGCCGGAGTCGTCGCCGGCCTCCAGCACCAGGGCCGCAGCGCAGCCCCTGGCCTCATCCTCGATCAGCTCGCGGGAGGTCGGAGAGCCGAGCTCCTCGTCGCCGGTGACCAGCAGGGTGACCCCGGATGGGTCGTCGAGCGCGGCGATGGCGTGGAAGGCGAGGGCGAGGCCCACCTTCATGTCCAGGCACCCGGGCCCGCGGATCCGGTCGCCGGCCGTGCAGGGGATCGTGTCGATCGTGCCCAGCGGCCAGACGGTGTCGTGGTGCCCCAGCACGAGCACGCGAGGTGGTTCCTTCCCCCACCGCCAGCGCAGGTGGGTGCGGCCGGCGGTGACGATCGGCTCGGCGGGGCGGCCCAGGATCTCTTCGCCGACCCGCGCGACGCAGTCGGCGCTGCGGGCGACCGCGGCGAGGTCGGTGGAGGGTGACTCGCAGCGGATCATCCGGACCGACGCCGCGACGACGCCGGCGACCCGGGAGCGGGAGCCGACGGACAGTGCGTTCATGGGTTTTCCTCCGGCGCTTTGGACGGCGCCGCCAACGTTTCATCGGGTGCGGTGGCGACTCTTGTGGCCCGACATGAAAGGCGGTCCCGAGGTTGGGTGTTCGACACCGACGGCGGCCGGCGCCGCCGGTTAGCTTGCTCGAACGAGACGGGTCGCAGCGGGCGGCCCGCGTGTTCAGGAGGACCAGGTGACGGAACGGGTGGCGGACGTGGTCGTCGTGCCGGTCGGGACCGATGGGGCGGTGCCGGCCCCGGTGGCCGGCTTCCTCGCGGAGGCCGGCGTTGATGTTGACGTGCACGCGATCGGGGCTCGCCTCGGCCCGGCCGAGCCCGGCGAGGTGGCCCGGGTCCCCATCCTCGACGGCCCCGACCTCGTCTACGTGACCGTCGGTGATCCCCGGCCGGGTCTGGCGTTCGACCACGTGCGGGCGGCCGCGATGGCGGCGGCTCGGCACTGCGGGTCCGCGCCGGCGGTGCTCGACGCGATCGGGTGCTGGGAGGCCGACCCGGATTGCGCGGTCGCCGCGGCGGAGGGCTGGACCCTCGGCACGTACCGATACCGCCCCGACTGGACCGTCGCGGACCTGCTCGCCCGGCTCGACCCCGGTCCGCGTCGGCACGGGGGACCGGAGCATGCCGTACGGGAAGGGGTCGCGCTCGGCGCGGCCGCCAACCTCGCTCGGGACCTGATCAACACGCCGCCCGGCCAACTCGTCCCGGCGCGCCTGGCGACCGTGTGCCAGGAACTCGGCGAGGCGCTCGGGTTCGAGGTACGCGTACACGACGCCGCGACGCTGGAGCGCGAGCAATTCGGCGGCATCGCCGGCGTGGGCCGCGGAAGCGTGCATCCGCCGTGCCTGATCGAGCTGCGACGCGGAGGCGACGGCCCGCACACGGCGCTCGTCGGCAAGGGCATCACCTTCGACGCGGGCGGCCTGTCGCTCAAGCCCACCCGGGGCATGCTCACCATGAAGGCGGACATGGCCGGCGCCGCCGCCGTTCTCGGCGCCCTTGTCGCGCTGGCCCGCCTGGGCTCCGACGCGCCGGTGCGGGCCTATCTGCCGTGCGCCGAGAACATGCCGGGCCCGTACGCGGTCCGGATCGGGGACGTCCTGCGCCATCGCGGTGGCCGGACCGTCGAGGTGACCGACGCCGACTGCGAGGGACGGCTCGTGGTCGCGGACGCCATGGCGTACGCCGTGGAGGCCGGCCCTGCCGCGATCGTCGACCTGGCGACGCTGACCTCGGCCACCGGCCTCGGCCCCGACATGTGGGCCGGTTTCGGCACCGACGACGCCCTGCTGGCGCGGGTGCTGGCCGCCGGCGGCGCGGCCGGTGAGCCCGGATGGGCGATGCCGATGTGGGAGCCCTACCGAGCCACCCTCGCCTCCGACGTGGCGGACACCCGGAACTTCGACCCGGACGCGCCCCAGCCGTACGGCGCCATCACGGCGGCGCTGTACCTCGAGCCGTTCGCGTCCGGCGTGCCGTGGGCGCACCTCGACCTCGGGCTCACGGTGATGCGCCCGGCCGCCGACGCCCGGTGGGCCGCAGGCGCCAACGGCCGCGGGGTGCGCCTGCTCACCCGCTACCTGACCGCCGGCGCGCCGGCACTGGAGGAGGACGCATGAGCGTCGTGGACGGTCCCTGGTTCGACGACCTCGCGGTCGGCGACACCTTCACCGCGCCGGCCGTCACGCTGGATGCCGGGCTCCATGCCCAGCATCGGGCGATCCTCGGCGACCGGCTCCGGCTCTGCCTCGACGAGACGCTCGCCGAGCGGGTCACCGGACGTCCCGGCCTCGCGTATCCCGGCGTGGTCTGGGACGTGGCCGTCGGCCAGTCGAGCGTCGTGACCCGCCAGGTGGTGGCGAACCTCTTCTACCGGGGGCTGCGGCCGCGGGCGACGCCGTACCTCGGCGACACCCTCGTCACCTCGACCGAGGTCGTCGCTCTCCGCCGGGTCCGGTCCCGGCCCGACCGGCCCGAGCGCGGCAAGGCGGTGCTGAGCATCGTGACCCGGGACCAGACCGGACGTGTCATCCTCGCTTTCGACCGGTGCGCGCTGCTGCCCTGCCGCGAGGGGGCCGGACCGGCCCCGGAGACGGGCCCCCACGTCGACGGCCTTTTCACCGCACCGTCCGTGCCGGACGTGGCGACGGCCCCCGACTGGCTCGCGCAGTGGTCGCTCAAGCCGCTGGCGCCCTCGCCCGGCGGTCTGCCTGCGGCTGGCGACACCTTCGAGCTGGCGGCCGGCGACGTCGTCTCGAGCGCGCCGGAACTGGCGCGGCTCACCGTCAACATCGCGGCGGTGCACCACGACGCGGAGGCCGCCGGCGGCCGCCGGCTCGTCTACGGCGGGCACACGATCGGTCTCGCGCTCAGCCAGACCTGCCGGATGGTCCCGGGGCTGGTGATCGTGACCGAGTGGTTCGCGTGCGACCACGTCGCGCCCGTCTTCGAAGGCGACACGGTGCGCAGCCGCGTCACGGTGCGGGGCGTCACGCCCTACCGGGACGGCACCGCGATCGCCGTGCTCAACACCCAGACGTCGGTGGCCGGTCGCGGAGCCGTCCTCGACTGGACCTTCGCGGCGCTGGTCGCATGAGCACCGTACGAGGCCCGGCCTGGCTCTTCGTCCCGGGCGACCGCCCTGAGCGCTTCGCGAAGGCCGCGAGCGCCGCCGACCAGATCATCTGCGATCTGGAGGACGCCGTGGCACTGACTGCCAAGCCGGCGGCCCGGGACCACGTCGCGGGCTGGCTCGCCGCCGGCGGATCCGCCTGGGTACGGGTGAACCCGGCAGGATCACCGTGGCACGCGGACGATCTGCGCGCGCTGGTCGGCTGTGCGGGCCTGCGGGGCGTGGTGGTGCCCAAGGCCGAGTCGGCGGCGGACCTGCAACGCGTGTGCGACCTGCTCCCGGTGCCGTCGGCGGCCCTCGTCGAGTCCGCCGCCGGCGTCGGGCGAGTCGCCGAGATGCTCGCCGTCGAGCGGGTGGAGCGGCTCATGCTGGGCACTGTCGACCTCGCCCTCGATCTCGGCTGCGAGCAGGAGTCCGACGTCGTCAGGCAGGTCCGGAGCCGGCTGGCTCTGGAGTCCCGCGCGGCTGGGAAGCCCGCGCCGGTGGACGGGGTGACCATGGCGCTGCGGGACTACGACGCCACGTTCGCCGACGCCGGGCGAGCGCGCCGCGAGGGCTACGCGGGCAAGCTCGCAGTCCATCCGGTCCAGGCCGGCGCGATCCGGGCCGCCTTCGCGCCGTCGCCGGAGGAGGTGTCCTGGGCGCGCGAGGTGATCGCGGCGGCCGGGCAGGGTGCGGTCGCCGTCGGGGGCGTCATGGTCGACGCCCCGGTCGTCGAGCGCGCGCGCCGGATTGTGGCTGGCTCGGCCATCGATGAGAAAAGGGGAACTGGGGACTGAGATGGCGCACTTCGAGAGTAACGTCCTGTGGAATCCGGCGTGGTCGGCCCTCGACGGCTGGGCGGAACGCCCTCCGGACGCGATCGAGCACTTTCATCGATCGATCCCGGGATTCGCCGAGTCCGCGCTGGTGCCGGCGCCGGCGATCGCCGACCAGGTCGGCGTCGCGCACGTGCTCGTCAAGCACGAGGTCGAGCGCCTCGGCCTGCCGTCGTTCAAGGTCGTCGGTGCGAGCTGGGCCGTCAGCGTGGCGATCGCCGGCCACATCGGCCGCGTGCCCTTCCCGACGTTCGACGCGCTCGCCGAGGCGGCCGGCGCCCTGCGCGCCTCGATCGTCCTGTCGACCGCCACGGACGGCAACCACGGCCGCGCCGTCGCGTACCTGGCGCGTCGGCTGGGCCTGAACAGCCGGATCTTCGTGCCCGCGGACATGGCCGAGGCACGCGTTGATGCGATCCGCGGTGAGGGCGCCGAGGTCGAGGTGGTCGCCGGATCGTACGACGACGCCGTTCGCCGGTCGGCCGAGAGCGCGGAGCGGGACCGGCACGACGGTCGGCACGAGCTGCTCGTCTCGGACACGTCGTGGCCCGGGTACACCCGGATCCCCGAGGCCGTGGCCGCCGGCTACTCGACGATCTTCGCCGAGACCCGGCGCCAGCTCGCCGCGGTGCTCGGCTCGGACGCGTCGATCGACCTGGCGCTCGTCCCGGTGGGTGTGGGCGCGTTCGCCTCGGCCGCGGTCCGCAGCCTCGCGAGCGGGTCGTGCAGCGTCGTCACCGCCGAGCCGGCTGCGGCCGACTGCCTATGGCAGTCCCTGGCGGCCCGGGAACGGGTGACGGTGCCGGGACCGCACGAGTCCACGATGGCGGGCCTCAATTGCGGCGAGGTCTCGCTGGTGGCATGGCCGGCGCTGCAGCGGGGCGTCCGTGCCGCCACCCGGGTGTCCGACCTCGAGGTGGCCGCGGCCGTCCGCGATCTCGCCGCGCTCGGCGTCGCGACCAGCGAGAGCGGCGCGGCCGGTCTGGCCGGTCTCCGGCGGCTGCGGCTCGACTCGCGGGCGGGTTCGCTGCTGCGGCCCAGATCCACGCTCGTCCTCTTCGACACCGAGGGGGTCACCGATCCGGCCGGATACGAGGCGGTCCTTGCCGGATCGTCGACGGCGCGGGGTCGTACCGAAGAAGGGTCGGGTCATGTCGCGGGTCGATGAGCTCATCGCGTACCTCTCCGAAGCCGTTCCCCGCGAAGCGAGGTCGCGGGGGATTCCGGGGGTCGCCGTAGGGTTGTGTGATGCCGACGGCGTCCTGTGGGCCGAGGGATTCGGCGGCGGCATCGGCGTCCGCACCATGTTCAGCGTCCAGTCGACGTCGAAGCTGGTCACCGCGACCGGCGTGCTGCTGGCCGTGCAGGAGGGCCTGGTCGACCTCGACCAGCCGATCCTGCGCCACCTGCCGGACTTCACCGTACACAGCGACTTCGAGGAGCGGCCCGAACGCCGGATCACCCTGCGCCACCTGCTGACCCACACCGCCGGCTTCACCCACGAGGCGCCGGTCGGGTCCAACTACGAGGTCGGCGACGCCACGTTCGAGGAGCACCTCGCCAGCATCTCCGAGACCTGGCTGCGGTTCCCCGTCGGCCACCACCACGAGTATTCCAACCTCGGGATCGACCTCGCCGGCCAGGTGGTGGCCACTGCGGCGGGGGAGACGTTCGCCGAGTTCATGCGCGGGCGGCTGTTCGAGCCGCTCGGTCTCACCCGGTCGACGTTCGACTTCGGCGCCTTCGACGGCGAGGAGGACCGGGCGCTCGGGCACTCCCGCACGTTCGCCCGCGCGGGTCGCGACGTGCCCCGGCGAGTGCCGATGGTGCCGTCGGGCGGTCTCTACACCAGCGTGGCGGATGTACTGCGCTACCTGCGATTCCAGTTGCGCGAGGGCGACGGCGTCCTACGGCCCGAGTTGGCCCGGCAACACCTGGACTTCCCGAGGCTGACCGAGGAGCAGACCCAGGGGTACGGGCTGGGGCTCTACGTCGACCGCTGGGCGCCCGGGGTCCGGGTGCTGCACCACGGCGGGTCCGGCTTCGGCTTCCTCTGCCAGGTGTTCTGGCTGCCGGACCTCGGCATCGGCGGTGCGGTGCTCACCAACTCCGTGGACCACGACCTGCAGAACGAGCTGGCGGCCGACATCGTCCGGCGGCTCGCGGACGGCCACGGCTCGCAGGCCACCCCACCCCCGGCGGCGGCTTCGCCTCACCCGCAGGACGCGGCCGGCCGGTACGTCGGGCGCCTTGGCGACATCCGGGAAATCGTCGCCCGCGACGGCGTGCTTCACGGCGTCGACGGCCGGTCCGTGTTCCTGCGCGACGCGGCCGGGCACGTCCGTTACCAGCTCGACGCCGTCACCGGCGATGTGCGGTACCGGACCGCCGTGCCCGAGCTCGGCCCGTCGACGCTCGAACCCGGCCTGGCCGGTGACTACGAATCCCGGGTCGGGGAGGTGCCGATGGCGCCGTACCGCCTGCGGCAGGACGGGGATCACGCCGTGATCGACCTGCCCAGTGGAGGCTCCCTCGACGACCCGATCACCCTGCAGCTCACCGCCGCCGGCCCGGGACGCTACCTGTCCGCGACCGGCGAGGTGCTGACGGTCGGCGACGCCGGCCCGGCGTACGCCAACATCCCCCTGACCCGGACCAAGGACTGAGGTGACCCTGATGGGTAAGGTATCCGCGCTGGAAGGCATCGAGATGCGGCGGCTCCGGCTGCCCCTGGTGTCGCCGTTCCGCACCTCCTTCGGCACCCAGACGACCAAAGACGTGCTGATCCTCCGCGCCGTCACCGCCGACGCCGAGGGCTGGGGCGAGTGTGTCGCCGCGCAGCACCCGCTGTACGCCTCGGAGTACGTCGGCGCGGCGATGATCACGCTGCGCGACTTCCTCGTGCCCGCGCTGCGCGACCTGCCGGCCATCGACGTCAACCTCGTCAGCGCCGTGCTGGATCGCTTCCGCGGGCACCGGATGAGCAAAGCGGCGCTCGAGATGGCGGTCTGGGACGCCGAGCTACGGGGTCTGGGGATGCCGCTGAGCCGCGCGCTCGGCGCCGTCCACACGTCGGTGCCGGCGGGCGTCTCGGTCGGCATCATGGACACCCTCGACGAGCTGGTCACCGCGGTCGGCGCCTACCTGGCCGACGGATACCGGCGGATCAAACTCAAGATCGAGCCAGGCTGGGACGTCGCGGCGGTGCGCGCGATCCGGGACGCGTTCGGCGACATCCCGTTGCAGGTCGACGCGAACGCGGCGTACACGCTCGCCGACGTCGACCAACT
>NZ_JBSFGJ010000205.1:0-16327 GCF_053596515.1 Nonomuraea sp. NPDC001684 | reverse complement strand
CGCGCATGAGCGCCACGCCCCGGCCCCGGTGCGGGTTCGCCTCCGGCTCCGGAGGCTTCCAGCGGCCGGTGTCGGCGACGGTGAGCCGCAGGTCGCCGGGGGTGGCGACGGCCCGCAGGCGGATCGTCCGGCCGGGGGCGTTGCGGTGGCCGTGCTCGATCGCGTTGGCGCACGCCTCCCCCGCCGCCACGAGCACGTTCTGCACCAGCGAAGGGGTGAGCTGGCAGCGGGCCAGCCACTCCCGCAGTGCCGAGCGCACGGGGGCGAGCTGGCTCGACTCGGCCGGGAAGTCCACCTCCAGCGGGGCGGGCTGGCGGTAGAGCAGCAGCGCGACGTCGTCGTTGAAGCCGCCGTCCGGGGCGAGGGAGGACATGACGTCGCTGGCCAGTTCCTCGATCGGGGTGGACCGTCCGACCTGGACGGCGGTGCTGGCCTCGCCGATGCCCGCGGTCAGCGGCCGCCGCCGCCGCTCGACCAGGCCGTCGGTGTAGAGCAGGAGGGTGGACCGGGGCGGCATGGTGCACCTGGCCTCGGTGCGCCCGCGGGCCGACCGTACGGCCAGCGGCGTCGAGCGGCCCTCCTGCAGCAGCTCGGTGCTGCCGTCGGCGTGGGCCAGGATGCCGGGGGGATGGCCGGCGCTGGAGTAGACGAGGTCGCCGGTGGCGGTGTCCAGGACGCCGCAGAAGGCGGTGGTGCACTTGGCGCCCGGGATGAGGGCGGCGAACCGGTCGAGCGCGGTGAACACCTGGGCGGGCCCGGCGTCCTGGAGCAGCAGGGCCCGGCAGGCGCTGCGCAGCTGTCCCATGACGGCCGCGGCCTCCAGCCCGCGCCCCACGCAGTCGCCGACGACGATGCCGATGCGCTCGCCGGACAGCGGCACGATGTCGTACCAGTCGCCGCCGACCTCCAGCGGGCTGGTGGCGGGCTCGTAGCGCACGGCGAAGCCGCTGGGCAGCCGGGACGGGCCGAGGATGGCGCGCTGGAGCGCCACGGCCGCCTCGCGCTGCTGGTCGAGCTGGTGCACCCGGTGCAGCGCCTGGCCCAGGTGGCCGGCCAGCAGCGCCAGCAGGGTCTGGTCCTCGTGGGTGAACGGCCGGTTCTGGCCCAGGTCGATCCAGACGGCGAGCAGGCCCTCGGGGTGCTCCAGGGTGATGCCGGCCCCGTCCGTCTCGGAGGCGACGGCCCGCAGGGGCGGCTGCTCGCGCAGGCCCGCCAGCTTGGCCCGCACCTGTTCCGGCAGGTCCTGCCAGGCCGGGCCGGACGGCGCGGCGACCAGGCCGCGGGAGCCGTCCTCGTCCCAGACGACGGCCGCGACCTGCCGGGCGTGCCAGACCTCCTGCAGCGCGTCCAGCCCGCCGGCCAGGGCGTCGTTCATGTTGCCCGCCTGCGAGACGCGCAGGCCCAGCGCGGCGAGCGCGCTCTCGCGCTGCACGAGGTAGTGCTCGGCGGTCACGTCCCGCAGGGTGCCCACGACGCGGCGCCGCCGGGTGTCTGGGTCGGTGACCGAGTTGAACGTGACCGCGACCCACACCTGGTGCCCGTCGCGGTGGGTGACCGGGATGACCGCGCTGCCCCTGCCCTCGCCGACGAGCCGGCCGAACGCCTCGGCGACCAGGCCGTGGGCCTGCGGGTCGCGCTGCTCGTCCGGCCACCAGGGGTGCCGGGGCCGGTAGGGCAGGCCGTCGGGGCCGTAGCCGAGGATGTCGGTGAACGCCGAGTTGATCTCGATCACCGCGCCGTCCTCGTCGGTCACGAAGAACGCCTCCTGCAAGGAGTCGATCATGGCGTTGCGCCAGCGGGTGTGATGGTTGCGCAGCCGCGCCAGCTCCACGTTGGCCCGCGCCCGCGCCAGCAGCTCGGCCGCGGAGAACGGCTTGACCAGGTAGTCGTCGGCGCCCGCCGCCAGGCCCTCGATCGAGGCCTCCTGCCCCGCGCGCGCCGACAGCAGCAGCACCGGCACCCCGGCGGTCCGCGGATCGGCCCGCAGGGCCGCGACCAGGGCCAGGCCGTCCAGGCGCGGCATCATCACGTCGCTGACCACGAGGTCGGGCTCCTCGGCGTGCACGGCGTCGAGCGCCTGGAGACCGTCGCCGACGGCGGTGACGTGGTAGCCGGCGCCCTTGAGCAGCCGGACGAGGTACTCGCGCATGTCCCGGTTGTCGTCGGCGATCAGCACCCGGGCCGGCGGGCCGGCGCTCGGCCCCTGGGAGCCGCCGCCGTCCGCCGAGACGTCCGAGGACGTCCCCGCGCCGGTGACGTCGTCCTCGGGCAGCCAGCGCAGCGCCTCCTGCACGAACGGCTCGGCGCCGGACGGGACCGACTCCGCCGGGCGGGCCGGCACCAGGCTCCCGGCCGGGAGGTGGTCGGCGCCGAAGGGCAGCCGGATGGTGAAGGTCGTGCCCTTGTCCTCGGCGCTCTCGGCGATGATCGTGCCGCCGTGCAGGCCGACGAGCTCCTGGACGAGAGCCAGCCCGATGCCGCTGCCCTCGTTGGAGCGGGAGCGGGCGCTCTCGATCCGGTGGAACCGTTCGAACAGGCGCGGCAGCTCCTCGGCCGGGACGCCGATGCCCGTGTCGGAGACGGTCACCACGGCCTGCCCGTCCCGCACGCCCACCTGGACGGCGATCGAGCCGTCGAAGGTGAACTTCAGCGCGTTGCTCAGCAGGTTGAGCACGACCTTCTCCCACATGGTCCGGTCGATGTAGACCGGTTCGTCCAGCGGTGGGCAGTCCACCTGGAAGGACAGGCCGGCCTTGTCGACCGCCGAACGGAAGACGCTGGCCAGGTCGGCGGTCACCGCCGCCAGGTCGACCGGCTCGTAGCGGGCCTGCATGCGGCCGGCCTCGATCCGGGAGAAGTCGAGCAGCGTGTTGACGAGCCGGCCCAGGCGCAGGGCGTTGCGGTGGACGACCTCCAGGTCCTGGCGCACCTCGGGGGCGGCGCCGGCCAGCGTGTTCCGCAGCTCCTGCACCGGGCCCATGATCAGGGTGAGCGGCGTGCGGAACTCGTGGCTGATGTTGGAGAAGAAGACGGTCTTCGCCCGGTCGAGCTCGGCCAGCTCCTCGGCCCGCCGCTGCTGGGCCTGGTAGCTGCGGGCCGAGGAGATGCCGGTGGCGACGTGCCCCGCGGCCAGCTCGACGAACCCGCGGTACCCGTCGTCCAGGGCGCGGTAGCGGTTGAGCGCGGCCACCAGGAACCCGTACGGCCTGCCTCCCTGCTGCAACAGCGGCATCACCAGCGCGTGCGTGGGCGGCTCCGGCCATTCCCCCGGCGGCAGCCCGGCGTACGGGGCCGCGTCGAGCGCCACGAGCGCCGGCTCGCCGCGGGCCGGGGCCTGGACCGGCCACACCGCGTCCGGGTCGCCGGGCGGGACGACGGCAGGGGCGGCCGGATGCCCGGCGGGCAGCCCGGTCGAGCCGGCCAGCCGCGCCCGGCCGTCGTCGTCGAACAGGTACGTCAGGGTGAAGGGCAGGTCCTGGAGGTTGCGGCCGAGCTGGCGGCAGGCGAAGGCGAGCATCTCCTGCTCGGTGCGGACCACGCTGGGGTCGGAGCCGAGATCGCGCAGGGTGGCCATGCGGCGTTCGCCGATGACCCGCTCGGTCTCCTCGCTGACCACGCAGAGCATGCCGACCACCGAGCCGTCGTCGTCGCGCAGCGGGCTGTAGGAGAAGGTGTGGTACGTCTCCTCCGGGTAGCCGGCCCGCTCCAGGAACAGCAGCAGCGCCTCGTCCCAGGTCGCCTTCCCGGTGGTCAGGACGGCGTCGATCCGCGGGCCGATGTCGTCCCAGATCTCCGCCCACACCTCGCGGGCCGGCCGGCCCAGCGCCCACGGGTACTTCTGGCCCAGCGTGTCGCGGCGGTAGGCGGCGTTGCAGAAGAACGTCAGCTCCGGCCCCCACGCCATCCACATGGAGAACCGGGACGACAGCAGGATGCTGACCGCCGTCTGGAGGCTCTGCGGCCAGTGCTCCGGACTGCCGAGCGGGGTCGCCTCCCAGTCGACCTCGGCCAGGTCGCGGCCGACCTCGTCGTCCACGGTGAAGATCCCGGCACCGGCCGCCGCCGCCGGCCGCCGCTCACCGTGGTCGTCGTGTGTCATCCGGCTCCCCCTCGTTCGCTGCGGGCGCGCCTACCCCGCGTCGCGCCGGTGATGCCGCCGCGGCCGTGGACCAGCAGGTCAGGTATCACCTCGACCGTAGGTAGAATAGGGCAAATCACTCCGGGGGTCGGGCCTCCGCCCCTGCTCGGCGCCTGTGCCGGCGGAGCTGAGCGGAAGGAGCCGGACGTCAGCACCGCCGAAGACACGCACCGCGCGGCGGCCCTTCAGGGGCACGAACTCCCCGCCGTGCCGGGCCAGGCGACGCTGGACCGGGTGGCCTCGCTGGCGGCGCGCATGTTCCAGGCCCCCATGGCGACCGTGACGTTCGCCGGTGACGAGGGGGTGCGCCGGGTGGCCGCCCACGGCACGCCGGCCGGCTCGTTCCCCGGCGGCTGCGAGGAGAGCCTGTGCGCCGCCGTGCTCGCGCGGGGCGAGGTGTGCGTGATCCCGGACGTCACGGCCGACCCGGCGATGGCCGCCGATCCGTCCGGCGGGACCGGCGTGCGCTTCTTCGCGGCGGCCCCGATCACCGTCCCCGACGGCCGCTGCGTGGGCAGCGTCAACGTCATGGACGTCCGTCCCCGGCAGGCCGCGGACGAGGACGTCAGCGCCCTGCGGGACCTGGCCGCCCTGGTCATGGACGAGCTGGAGCTGCGCCTGGCCGCCTCGCGCACCCTGGCCACCGAGCGCGCGCTGCGCGCCGACGCCGAGCGCCTGGCGCGCACCCTGCAGCAGACGCTCGTCCCGCACACCCTGCCGGAGGTGCCGGGCCTGCGCGCGGCCGCCGCCTACCACCCCGTCTCGGTGGACGAGGTCGGCGGCGACTTCTACGACCTGTTCCCGCTCGACGGCAACCGCTGGGCGTTCTTCCTCGGGGACGTCTGCGGCAAGGGCGCCGACGCGGCCGTGCTGACCTCGCTCGTCCGCTACACCCTGCGCGCCGCTGCCGTCTACGACCCCGACCCGTGCGCGGTGCTGGCCAACCTGGACGCGGTCCTGCAGCAGGAGCACGCCGGTCAGGTCATGCCGCCGCCGTACTGCACGGCGGTCTTCGGCGTGCTCGACCCGGTGGCGGGCGGCTTCGAGGTCACGCTGGCGGGCGGCGGGCATCCGCCCTCGCTGGTGGTGCGCGCCGCAGGCGCGGTCGAGGCCGTCCATCCCGAGGGCGGGCAGCTCATCGGCATCCTGCGCGACCCGTACTTCGCCCAGGTGAGCACCCGCCTGGGGCCCGGCGACGCCCTCCTGCTCTACACCGACGGCCTGACCGAGGCGCGCACCGGCACCGGGGCCAGGCTGGACGATGAGGGCCTGGCCGCCTACCTGGCCGCCGCCGCCCCCACCAGCGCCGACGGCCTGCTGGCCACGGTGCACAAACTGATCACGACCCTCGGCGACGGCGTGTCGGACGACACCGCGGTGCTCGCCCTGTCCGTCCCCGCCCGCTCGACGGGCGTCTGTTCTGAGGAGCCCCAGTGCAGCACGACCACGGTCTGACCATCACCTCTCAGCCCCACTCGGGACGCGTCCGCATCCTCACGGTGGCCGGCGACCTCGACCACCACACCTCCCCCCGCCTGCACGAGGCCCTGGACGAGCTCGGCCTCGCGCCGGGCGACGGCCTGGTGATCGAGATGTCGGGGCTGCGGTTCTGCGACTCCACCGGCATCTCCGTGCTGGTCAGCGCCCATCAGCGGGCCCAGGACGCGGGCGCCGGCCTGGCGCTGGCCGGGCTCAGCCCGGACATCGAGCACCCGTTCAAGATCATGGGGCTGACCCGCCTGCTGTCCTTCCACGACGACGTCGACAAGGCCGTCGCCGCCCTGCGGTGAGGCGCTAGCTGGTGGCCCGCCAGGCGAGCGAGAGGCCGGTGGCCGCCCGTTCGGTACGGATCTCCATCATGGTGCCCAGGATGGTGGCGTGGTCGGACACGACGGGAACGCCGTCGGGCGTGTAGGTGATCCGGGTGCTGACCAGCACGGCGCTGCCCTCGGGCTCGTTCAGGCGGCGCGCGGCGGCGGCGTCGAGCAGGCCGGGCCCGACCACCTCCGACGCGCGGGCGACCGCCACCCCCGCGTCGGCGAGCGCCGCGTAGAGGGAGACGGCGGTGAAGTCACGGTCGCGGATCTGGTCGGCCACCGGCCTGCGCACCCACGACACCTGATGGACGGCCGCCCGCCCGGCGAACTCCCGCACCCGCTCCAGCCGCAGAGCCGTGTCGCCGGGACGCAGCCGCAGCTCCGCGGCGATCCGGTCGGGGGCCCGGCGCATCGCCCGCCCGGCCACCACGGTCCGCACGTCATGACCCTGTTCCCGCAGGTCGTCGGCCAGGCTGCGGAGCGAGCCGAGCTGGTAGGCCAGGTGGGGCGGGGCCACGTACGTGCCCTTGCCGGGCCGCTGCACGATCAGGTGCTCGTCGCTGAGCTCACGCAACGCCTGGCGCAGCGTCATGAGGGTGACCCCGTAGGAGGCGCTCAGCTCCCGTTGCGGAGGAAGCGCCTCTCCGGGGGCGTAATGGCCCGACCGGATCTTCGCGGCGAGGTCGGCGGCGATGGCGCGGTATCTCGCCTCGTGCCCGGCGTCGGGGGTCATCGTGGTGCGTCACTCCTGGTCGAGGGCCTTCCGCAGGGTCGCGACGAAGGCCCGCAGGTCGTCCGGCCCGGCGCCGTCGAGCACCCGCCGCATGACCGCGGCCCCGACCACCACTCCGTCGGCGTGCCGGCCGGCCTCCCGCGCCTGGTCAGGCGTGGAAATGCCAAATCCTAGCAAGATCGGCCGGTCGGTGCCGCGTCTGAGCCGGGCGGTGAGCTCCGCCGCCGAGGCAGCCAGGGTGGCCCGCTCGCCGGTGGTGCCCATCAGCGACACCGCGTAGACGAATCCGCGGCTGCGGCGCGCGATCTCGGCCAGCCTCGGCTCCGGCGTCGCCGGTGAGGCCAGCAGGACCAGGTCGATCCCGGCGGCGGCGGCCACGTCCGCCAGCTCGTCCGCCTCGTGCACCGGCAGGTCGGGCACGATCAGGCCGTCGACGCCGGCCCGCCGGAGCGCCGCGCAGAACGCCTCGGGCCCGTCGTGCAGCACGAGGTTGTAGTAGGTGCTGGCGATCAGCGGCACGCCCACGTCCCGCACGTCGGCCAGGTCGGCGAGGATCCGGCGGGTGCTCGCCCCCCGGGCCAGCGCCGCCTGGCTCGCCTGCTGGACGGTGACGCCGTCCAGCGTGGGGTCGGAGAAGGGCAGGCCGACCTCGACGGCATCCGCGCCGGCCGCGGCGAACGCCCGCAGGTAAGCCGTCCACCCGGGCGTGATGCCGCCGGTGACGTACGGCATGAGCAGGGCGCGGCCGGTGTCCCGGCGGGCACGCAGGTGGCGCTCGACCGCGCCGGGGGTCAGGATGTCGGTCACAGCAGCTCCTTCAGGGCGGAGACGTCCTTGTCGCCCCGGCCCGACAGCGTCATCAGGACGGTCGATCCGGCGGGCAGCTCGCCGCCGGCCGCGCGGATCACCCAGGCCAGGGCGTGCGCCGATTCGAGCGCCGGGACGATGCCCTCGGTGCGCGCCAGCCGCAGCGCCGCGGCGACGGCCTCCTCGTCGGTCACCGTGACGTACCGGGCCCGGCCCAGTTCGCGCAGGTGGGCGTGCTCGGGGCCGACGCCCGGGTAGTCCAGCCCGGCGGCGACGGAGTGGGCCTCGACGATCTGGCCGTCGTCGTCCTGGAGGAACAGCGAGCGGCAGCCGTGCAGGACGCCGAGCCTGCCGCGGGCCGCCCCGGCGCCGCCCTCCGCCTCGACGCCGACGAAGCGCGCCGTGGTGCCGGCGAAGCCGGCGAACGTGCCGGCCGCGTTGGAGCCGCCGCCGACGCAGGCGACGACGTGGTCCGGGACGCCGGTCGGCTGGCCGGCCGCGAACTGGGCGCGCGCCTCCTCGCCGATGACCCGCTGGAACTCCCTGACCATCCACGGGTAGGGGTCCGGCCCGATGACCGAGCCGACGCAGTAGTGGGTGTCGCCGGTGACGCCGACCCAGTGCCGCATCGCCTCGCTGGTGGCGTCCTTGAGCGTGCGGCTGCCCGTGGTGACCGGGACCACCTCGGCGCCCAGCATGCGCATGCGGAAGACGTTCAGGCCCTGCCGCTCGATGTCGCGCTCGCCCATGAAGACGGTGGCCTCCAGCCCGAGCAGCGCGGCGGCGGTCGCGGTGGCCACGCCGTGCTGGCCCGCTCCCGTCTCGGCGATCAGCCGGCGCCGGCCCATCCGCCTGGCGAGCAGCGCCTGGCCCAGCACGTTGTTGATCTTGTGGGAGCCGGTGTGGGTGAGGTCCTCGCGTTTGAGGAGGAGCCGCACGCCCAGCTCCCCCGACAGCCGGCGGGCCGGGGTCAGCGGGGTCGGCCGTCCGGCGTGCAGCGCGAGCAGTTCGGCCAGCTCGCCGCGGAAGCCGGGGTCCGCCCACGCCTGCCGGAACGCCTCGTCCACCTCACGGCACGCCTCCACCAGGGACTCCGGCGCGTACCGGCCGCCGTACTCGCCGAACCGGCCGCGGGCTCCCGGCTCGCCCATCAGCCCGGCCGCCGGGACGGGCTCGCGCAGTGGCGTCGCTTCTCGCATCCTGCTCACCTCGTTCTATAACTCTGACAAGAGTTCTATAACAGTGAGTGTGGCATGGCGACCGCCGGCCGCGCCACCCCGGCCCCGACTACGTCGCGGCGAACGGGGAATCTGGCACTTTCGAGCCGGAGGAGATCGTGATGAGCACTGAGGAGAGCGCGGGCGTGCGTCACGGGTGGGTGGACGACGTCCCCGTGGCATGGATCGAGCCACCGTGGCGTTGTGGCTCCCGCACCTGCGCGCTGGACGACCCGGGTCGCCTTCTGCCGCAGGGGCACGCGGGCGGCCATGCCCAGTGGTGGTTCGACCGCCTGAACCCGCTCACCAACATCGGCGCCCACGCCCACGGCCCGGCCATCGCCTTCGAGTGCGGCGCCGACGACAGCCGCGACCCGGAACTGACCCGCCGGTGCCTGGCCTGGCTCGCTCAGCCCGACGGGCAGCCGTAGCCGCGGTCACGCCGGATCGGCATCGGGGACGGCTTCGAGAAGACGGGCGGCGAGGGCGCGGACGTGCCGGACGAGCTCGGGCGGCTCGTGCACCTCGAACGGCACGCCGAGCTGCGCGACCCACATCGCCAGCTCGTCCAGCGAGTGCGACCCGGCGGACAGGACGCAGGAGCCGTCGCCGGCCGGCTCGACCACCGCCATGGTCGGCGGCATCCGGGCGGCGACGACGTCCACCGGCGCCCGCACCGTGAACCGCCCCTGGTAGCGGTAGGGATCGACGGAGATCCGCTCGGAGACGTAACGCACGAGGTCGGCGGCGGGCGGCTCGCGAGGCGTGAAACGCGGGCCGTTCGGGGTGTGCAGCCGGAGCCGGTCGACGCGGAACGTGCGCCAGTCCGCCCGGCCGGTGTCCCAGGCCACCAGGTACCAGCGGCGACCCGAGTTGACCAGCCGGTACGGCTCCGCGGCACGGCGATCCCCGACGCCGTCGTGGGAGCGGTAGTCGAACCGCAGGCTCTCCCGGCGGCGGACCGCCGCGGCGATCGCCGTGAGCGCGGCCGGGTCCACCGCCTCCGCCGCCCCCGCCAGCGGGACCGTGACCGAACGCAGGTCGCCGACGCGGTGCCGGAGCCGGGCCGGCAGCACCTGTTCGAGCTTGGCCAGGGCCCGGACCGAGGTCTCCTGGATGCCGGTCACGCCGGAGACCGCCGCCGTGCCGAGCCCGATGGCGACCGCGACCGCCTCCTCGTCGTCGAGCAGCAGCGGCGGGAGCCCGGCCCCGGCGCCGAGCCGGTATCCGGCCGTGCCCGGGGTGGCGTCGACGACGTAGCCGAGCTCACGCAGCCGGTCGACGTCGCGGCGGACCGTGCGGGGCGAGACGCCGAGCCGTTCGGCCAGCTCTGCGCCCGACCAGTCCCTGGGGGTCTGCAGCAGCGACAACAGGCGCAACAAACGCGCCGACGTCTCCAGCATGCCGTCCATCCTAGGACCGGAGTTGTCCTAACCCGTGCCTATGGTCAGGGACATGAACGACGACCCGCGCATCCACCCTTTCCGCATCGACATCCCGCAGGCCCAGCTGGACGACCTGCGCGCCCGGCTGGCGGCGACCCGCTGGCCGGACGAGCTGCCCGGCGTCGGCTGGTCCTACGGCGTCCCGGTGGGCTACGCGAAGAGGCTGGCCGAGTACTGGCGCACCTCGTTCGACTGGCGGGACGCCGAGCGGCGGCTGAACGCCTTCGAGCAGTTCACCACCCCCATCGACGGGCAGAACGTGCACTTCCTGCATGTCCGCTCCCCCGAGCCCGGCGCGCTGCCGCTGATCGTCACGCACGGCTGGCCGGGCTCGGTCGCCGAGTTCATGAACGTCATCGGCCCGCTCACCGACCCCGCGGCCCACGGCGGCGACCCGGCCGACGCCTTCCACGTCGTCGCCCCCTCGATCCCCGGCTTCGGCTTCTCGGGCCCCACCACCGAGCCCGGCTGGGACCTGGAGCGGGTCGCGCGGGCGTGGGCCGAGCTGATGGACCGCCTCGGCTACCCCCGGTACGGCGCGCAGGGCGGTGACAGCGGCTCGGTGATCTCGCCGATGCTCGGCCGCGCCGCGCCAGGGAACGTCGTCGGCGTGCACGTCAACGGCGCGCTCGGGTTTCCCAGCGGCGACCCGGCCGAGCTGCGCGAGCTCACCCCCGCCGAGCTCGCCCGCCTGGGCCAGCACCAGGACCAGGATCGGGCCGGTTACGCGATCATCCAGGCGACCCGGCCGCAGACCCTCGCGTTCGGGCTGCACGACTCCCCCGCCGGGCAACTGGCGTGGATCGCGGAGAAGTTCAAGGAGTGGACCGACCCCGCCCGCGAGCTGCCCGAGGACGCGGTGGACCTTGACCAGTTGCTCACCGACGTGAGCGTCTACTGGTTCACCGGGACCGCCGCCTCCTCGGCCCGCCTCTACAAGGAGGGGCAGAAGGGCTGGGGCGCGGTGGCCGAGTACTCCGGGCTGCCGCACGGCGTCGCCGTCTTCCCCGGGGACGCCGGGGTGCGCCGGATCGCCGAGCGCGAGCACAACGTCGTGCACTGGTCGGAGTTCGACCGCGGCGGCCACTTCGCCGCCATGGAGGCCCCCGACCTGTTCGTCGAGGACGTCAGGACCTTCTTCCGCCCCCTGCGCTGACTCCTCGGCTCGCCGCGGGCCGCCGCGGGCCGCCGGGGCCGGGGCGCGCCGCCGACGGTCAGCCCAGGTCGGCGTCGTGCACGAGGATGGCGGCCTGCACCCGGTTGGCCAGGGCCAGCTTGCTCAGCACCCGGCTGACGTGCGCCTTCACCGTGGCCTCCGTCAGCCTGAGCTCCCGGCCGATCTCGGCGTTCGACAGGCCGCGGGCCACGGCCCTGATCACGTCCTCCTCCCGGGCCGTCAGCGCCGCGAGCCGTCTGCGCGCCGACTCGGCACGGGAGGGCGCCCGGTCCACGAACGAGCCGATCAGCCGCTTGATGACGGTGGGGGACAACATGGCCTGGCCCGCCGCGACCGTCCGGACGGCGGCGGCCAGGTCGCGCGGCGGGGTGTCCTTGAGCAGGAAGCCCACCGCGCCGAGCCGGAGCGCCTCGTGGACGTACTCGTCCAGGTCGAACGTGGTGAGCATGATCAACTTGGGCGCGTCGGGGGCGGCCAGGACGCGGGCGGCGGCGGTCAGGCCGTCGGCGCCGGGCATGCGCACGTCCATCAGGACCACCTCGGGCCTGAGCCGGGCCACCGCGGCCACGGCTCCGTCGCCGTCGGCCGCCTCGCCGACGACCACGATCTCGCCCGCCGCCTCCAGGATCATCCGCAACCCCGACCTGACCAGCGCCTCGTCATCGACGACCAGGACGCGGATCATGCGGCGGGGATCCCGGCCAGCACCTGGAAGCCGCCCTCGTCCCGGGGACCGGCCTCCAGCCTGCCGCCGGCCAGCTCGACGCGTTCGCGCAGCCCCACCAGGCCCCAGCCCGAGCCGGGCAGGTCGCCGGCCGCCGCCGCGCAGGACCGGTTCCGGACCAGCACCTCCAGCTCGGCCGGCCGGTATCGGACGTAGACGTCGGTCTCGGCGTCGCCCGCGTGTTTGTGCACGTTGGTCAGCGCCTCCTGGACCACCCGGTAGGCGGTGCGCTCCGCGGTGGGCGGCAGCGGGCGGGGGCGTCCCTCGTCGTGGCGGTTGACCACGATGCCCAGGGCCCGGGACTGGTCGAGCAGCCGGTCGAGGTCGGCCAGCGTGGGTTGCGGGCCGCGTCCCGGATCGGGCGAGCGCAGCACGCCCAGCACCTCCCGCAGGTTCGTCAGCGCCTCCCTGCCCACGCCGCCGATCAGCGCGGCGGCCTCGGCCGTACGGGCGTCGGGGGCGTTGACCTCCAGCGCCCCGGCGTGCAGCACCATCAGGGACACCCGGTGGGCGACCACGTCGTGCATCTCCCGCGCGATGCGCGCTCGCTCCTGGTCGCGCGCCTGGTCGGCGCGGAGCACCTGCTCGCGCAGCAACTGCTCGGACTGCTCGCGCATCGCGTCGAGCACCTGCCGCCGGGCGCGCACCCACAGGCCGGCGACCAGCGGCAGCCCGAGCATCGCGCCGCCCATCAGCAGCACGTTGACGGCAGTGCCCGCGACCAGCGCGCGATACCCCTCGTTCCAGGACGACACCAGCCCCGCGAGCGCGAACAGCGCGACCGCGCCGACGACGTAGAGCCACAGGTCGCGACGGCGGCGGAGCCGCGTGCCCGCGTAGTAGGAGGCCACCACCGCGGCGGGCCACATCACCAGCCAGAGATGGGCCACCGCGCCCACCGCGACGAGCGGCCACAACCACCGCCGCCCGAGCGCCGCGGCCAGCCCGCAGCACGCCGCCACCGCCACGAGCACCGGCAGGGGCAGCGCGGACCGCACCCCTGCCGAACCGGTCACCGAGGCCATGGACAGCAGGAGAACCGTCGTGCCGAGCGCCCACGGCGTGACCCGTTCGGCGATCGTCGATGTCCGGTCAATCATGGCCAGAGGCTACAAGTCCCGGCAGGCCACCCATCCCCTACGAAAGTCGCACGTGGCCTGTGACTTTCGCCGGGGACGGTCCGGCGGGGGTGCGCGGCACGGTGGAGCGCATGCACAAGATCCTTGTCGCGGGTGCCCTCGCGCTCGCCGCCGCCACTCCGTACCTCGCCCAAGCCGCGACTGCTGAAGCCGTGACCACCGCGCCCGTGCCCGCGCTGCCCGCGCCGACCGGTCCCTACCCGATCGGCAAGGTGGACCTGCACCTGGTGGACCGCAGCCGCCCCGACCCCTGGGTGACCGGCCGCGACGCCCGCGAGCTGATGGTCTCCCTCTGGTACCCAGCCCACAGAGGGACGGGCAGGCCGGCGCCGTACCTCACGCCGGAGGAGTCGGAACTGGTCCTCAAGGGCGTGCCGCAGCTCAAGGACCTCCCGTCCGACACGCTCGCCAGGACCAGGACGCACGCCCGCGCCGACGCCCCCGCGGTCAGGCGGAAGGGCGGATGGCCCCTGGTGGTCCTGTCACCCGGCATGACGCTGCCCCGCGCGACGATGACCTCGCTGGCCGAGGAGTTCGCCACCCGCGGCTACCTGGTGGCGGCCATCGAGCACACCTACGAGTCGGTCGCCACCACCTTCCCCGACGGCCGCACCGTCACCTTCGAGGCCGGCAAGGCCGGTCAGACCCCCGAGACGGGCGAGAAGGTGGCCCGGGTCAGGGCCGCCGACACCGAGTTCGTCCTCGACGAACTGGACCGGAGCAGGCGCTGGAACGCGCTGATCGACGAGCGGCGCATCGCGATGGTCGGACACTCGGTCGGCGGCCAGAGCGCCGCGCACCTGCTGCCCGCCTCCCGGCGGATCAAGGCGGTGGTCAACCTCGACGGCACCTACAATCCGAAGACCCCCGCCCAGCCGCTGGACAAGCCCTTCATGATGATCGGCAACCCCCGGCACCAGCCGAGATCCGGCGGCCCCGACGGCTCGTGGGACACGTTCTGGCCGCACGTGACCGGCGACTGGAAGCGGTGGCTGACCGTGACGGGGGCCGAGCACATGAGCTTCATCGACTACGCGGTGCTCCAGCCGCAACTCGGCCTGCCCAAGACCTCGATCGACGGCGAACGCGCCATCGCGATCACCCGCAGGTACGTCACCGCCTTCTTGGACCTGCACCTCAAGCACAAGCCCGCCCCCGCCCTGGACAGGCCGTCACCGGACTGGCCCGAGGTGCGCTTCTGGTGACCACGAGCCCCGCTCGTGCACGGCAGGTTGCCGGTTATCGCCCGGTGTGCCGGAGGATCGCGGCGGAGATCCGAGGAATCACCGGCGGCGGGAACCCGTGCCCCATTCCCTCGATGGGCAGGAACTCGCTGCCGGGAATCGCCGCCGCCAGGGCCTGGCCGTGAGCGAAGGGCGCCATGGGATCGTCCGAGCCGTGAATCACCAGAGTCGGAGCGGTGATCGAGCCGACCAGCCCGGAACGGTCGCGGGAGGCGAAGGCCGCGAGGATGTGGTTCTCCGAGGCGTGGCCCGCCTCGGTGGCGTTCTCGATCTCCCGCTCGATGATCGCGCGCGTGGCCGCCTCGTCGAACGCCGTCAATCGTCCGGCGAGAATGCGGGCCAGCTTGAGATGGGATTCGACGTGCTCCTCCCGGGTGCTGGGCGGGCTGGCGATCTGTTCGGCGTCCCAGGCGGCCAGTCGTGGATCGCGTACCGTGCCCCGGAAGGTGTTGGTCGCGGGGTCGAGGGGCTCGGCGCTCGACATGATGACCGTCAGGCTGCGCAGCCGGTCAGCGTGTTCGAGCGCGATCTCCTGGGCGATCATGCCGCCCATCGACGCGCCGACCACGTCCGCCGTGGCGATGCCCAAGCCGTCGAGCAGGCCGATCGCGTCCTGGGCGAGGTCGATCATGGTGTATGGGCTGGCGTCGTAATCCACGCGGCCGGACAGCCCGGTGTCGCGGTTGTCGTAGCGGATGACGTACCGGCCTTCCTTCTGGAGAAGGCGGCAGAGCTCGTCGGGCCAGGTGGCGCCTCGGGCGCCGAGCCCCATCACGAGCAGCAGCGCGGGGTCGGCCGGGTCACCGAACGTCTCGCACCACAGGCGGATCCCGTTGGCCTCGACCATGCGTTCCATCATTCTGCCCCTCGTTCTGGCTCGCACCAGCGGCGACGACTGGCGCTACGACGTCCCGTACGAGGACGGGCGCGCACGGACCGTGCGCCGAGTTCGCTCCCACAGCGCCTTCCTACGATCAAAAAGTATATACACGTTAACTTTTTGCTTGATCCAGAGCCGTCACAATCCAGCCGGCACATGCAGGACGGCGAGCATCTGGGCCCGCAGGTGCGCGCTCAGCGCCCCGATGTCATCGCTCAGCCGGGCGGCGAGCACCGCCGTCACCATCCCCATGACGGAGGTGACGGCGATCCGCGCCGCGAGGTCCGACAGCTCCGGCCGCACCTCGATCAGCAGCCCGACCCATTCCTCACGTATCTGCCGCATCTGGCGGTTGAGTCGCCGCCGATCCTGCTCCGGCAGCCACAGCAGCTCGGCCTGCATGATCAGAGTCAGACTCCGGTTCTCGACGGACGACCGGGAGAACCAGTCCACCAGGGCGATCAGCGCCTCCCGCGGGTCCCGGTCCCGGCCGGCCAGCGCGGCTTGCGTCCCCTCCTGAAGGCGTTCCAGCGACAACTCGATCAGGGCGAGGAGGATGGCCTGCTTGCCGGGGAAGTGCCGGTAGACCGCGGGCCCGGAGATGCCCACCGCGGCCCCGATGTCGTCGATCCCGGTGTCGGCGTAACCGCGCTCCACGAAGAGCCGGGCCGCCTGCAGCAGGATGACCCGCTTGCGCACCCCATGTTTGCGCCCCTGCGAGATGAGCGATTCCAGCTCGTCGGACTCGGCCACGTACGCACCTCTCTGAAAGAAACGGCAACCACGGTTAACATATTGGATGGAGGCCGGCCAGGCACACCGCGGAGGGCGCCCAGTCAGCTCCGGGCGGTTCCAGCAAGTCGAACCCCTTCACCGCCACGTGCACCGCCAGCTCCCGCAGCGAGTTCGATCTGATGGCGCGTGCGAGCCGTGGGCGGCCACGTCCTCCTCGGACGGCAGGCGCGGCGTGAAGCGCGTCCCCGGCGGCCCGAGCGGCTGCTCGATC